>DASZWJ010000033.1 GCA_035546635.1 Gammaproteobacteria bacterium | reverse complement strand
TCTGGTTATGCCTTGGATGATGTTCCAACCAAATATGGATGTTTCCTTTGCCTGCCTTGCGGATAAAATAGATAGCATTCTTAAATAAATTAAACAGGACATGTATTAGTAACAGCTCTTTGCCATAGAATATGAAATCATGCTGATTATCCCAGATAATTTGTGGTGTATCTTTAGTAAATCGATATTGTGCAAACGCCTCGTTGATACAGTGACGGGCAGAGCATTTCTGTGGGTGAATAAGTTTTTCTTGTCGCAAGCTTTGCAAATTAGTGAGTAGCATGTCAATAATACGATTTGCTTCAGTAGTTTTGTTTTCAAGCAGGTCGAGGGCAGTCTTTAACAATTCTAATTTAGCAGCAGGGATTTTAGGGATGTTAAGTTGGTGAGCGAGTGCAGCCTGATAACCGATGGTAAGTGGTGCTAACATGGATCTAATACCATTAGCTGTGTTTTTTAAAGTCGCTAAAGGGGTACGCATTTCATGGGCGATACTTGCACTGACAATGGTCATGCCTTTGAGTTGGTGCTCAACTCTAGCCATGTGTTCTTCGATGCGTTTTTTCTCGGTAATATTAGTGGCTACGCCTAAAACGCCAACGATGGTACCGTCAGCGTCTATTAATGGCACTTTATTAACTAAAGTAAGGATTCGGGTACCATTTTTGACGGACAACCATTCTTCTTCATTCGTAACACAATACCCATCTAGCGTTTTTTGGTCGCCCGCTTGAAATTTTTCAGCGGTGTCACCGTCTGGCAGCCAATTTAAATCATAATCACTTTTACCGATGATTTCTTCAGGAGTATTCAAGCCTAACAACTCAGCAAATTTCTTGTTACAACCTAAATAAATAGAGGCGGTATTTTTCCAAAAGATAAGTTGTGGAATGTGATCAAAAATAGTTTCAATTAGCAGTTGTTGCACTTGTGAATTAAAGGTATTCATCCATTTCCTTGGTATGGGTTGATTTAATCTCTCATAAATGCGTGATGGCAGCATGGATTCCATCCAGTAATTGAATTCGGCTTTGCAATGAAAAGTGGGCAGCATCTAAGGCTTCTTGCCATTTGATTTCATCCGTTCCGCAGAGACTGGCGACCAACTGTTGCGATTGTTGGCTGTGTTTGTCGCTATCGAGGTCAATGTGGCGTTGCAAGTAACATTTCAAAGTTTCTAGTGAATAATGTGAACCAGTGGGTTCAATCGTTCGCAGTAAAGTTGAAAATAAATTCGAGGTGATATATTCACGAGCAAAGGCTAATGAGGCAGCAATGGCATGGCTGTTTTTTTCTATGATGGTAAAAGTATCGGCGATAAAGCGCCTGGCCGGCACGGGTAAATCAGTTCGGGCTAATAGGCTGGAAAGTGGCTTATCGGCTTTTATATCGCTGATAAAGCCGGTTATGGGCTGAATATTGGCGCCACAATGTGACATAGCTTCTAAATAAAGGGCAAAGTGACTTAAGTATCTACCATCAGGAAGATGATCACTTTCTTCCTCACTTAAGAGGGTATTGATTAAATGGCATCCCATAGGGTTTATGGGCGGTGTCCAAAGTGGTTGCATTGAGGTCAGTTTGCCTTGAAGGGCTTTTAGCAAGGCCATAAAGTCCCACACCGCATAGACATGAATTTGGGTGAAAAGGCGTAGTTTTTCGATGGAATCGATTGCTGTTAACAGCTTATGCCGTTTAATCGCATCAGCCAAGGGTGAGATGGCGGCGATAATCTGCAATAATTTTGTGTGCACGCGCGCGTCCTCGCTGCTGAATTTCAGCTGCGGGGAAGCTGGCAGAAGGGGCAGAATTAACGGCGGAGCGGCCAAATTCGCTCCGCCATCAATCCCCCTTCTGCTCAGCCTACCCCATTCCTTGTTACTGTTGACCCGTTTTTGGACATTTCGTGCCTGCGATTCTGCTTCCACAATGCATTATGGACAGAAGGTTTAAACAAAATCGCAGGGATGTTCGCTGCTGATCCGAAAACAGGGCGAACGGAAATGTACAAAAATTGATCAAAAGTAAAAAAAGGAATTTTGCGCGGACGCGCGTTGGTGTAAACTTTACGGGTCATAATTTAAGCTCCTGGATTAGCTTAGATTGTGGAAGTGGCCCCAAGGTGTTCTTAGCACCGAGGGGCTGCGCCTATTATCTGCGCAACTGTTTTTGAAAGCAATACCTTAATGGTTTTTTAAGCTTATGGCATAGACTGGTCTGTACCTGGTGTAGTCAAATTTTAATTTTTACTCTGATGGTTCTTCACTCCTATCGAATAAGACTCTTTATTCCACATATAAGACCAACTTCCTACGTATCAAAAGAATGAAGTATCGCTGACTTAACTCTCTAAAAGCGGAAATTTGCTACTTTTTAAATGGTATGTTATTCATATTAGAAATCAGCTAATTTTGAGGCAACTATTTTTCGTATTGGAGTTTACAGGGTTGGCAGAATATCTGGAGTGTGGAATAATTAAAAAAATTAACCCCTTTTTTTAAAAAACATCTTTGTATTGAATAGAGATAATTTAAATAGCAAATTTTTATCAATATCATATTGGCAACATTTTACATGACATCACAAAAAAAAATAGATGATCCTAAATCCTCACCAGAGGCTAGGGCTAAAAGATTGCGTAAGCTGCGGAATCTAGCTAATCTTACGCGCAAAGAAATGTGTGAACATACCGGCATCAAAATCGATACTTTAATTGGCTGGGAAGTAGCTCGGCATGGAGGACTTTCAGAAAATGGCGCACAGAAGGTTATAGGTGAGTTAAAGAAAGAAGGGGTTATGTGCACAGCTGATTGGTTGCTTTATGAAATTGGTCAAGGCCCAACGATTATTCCAAACTTTGAAAATGTAATGCTTGAACCACCTCCAAATTCTAAGGTCATTTCTGATCAAGATAAACATATTATAGAAGAACTCATTTATTTTAGAAATCATAATCCAGGATCTGTAGATTTGGTTATTCATGATGACAGCATGAACCCATGTTACCAAAAAGGAGACTATGTGGCAGGAATCAAACGTTACAAAGATGATATCCAATCAGTAATAGGTTTAGATTGTATTGTGCAAACTGCCGATGGAAAATTATTGTTGCGTAAACTATTAACTGAAGGCAATAGTAAAAAGTTTAATTTGATTTGTACAAATATCAATTCAAATATAAGTGACCCTATAGTTTATAACATAGATTTGATTTATGCTGCGGCAGTTATTTGGCACAGGAAAAAAAATCCATAGGATTAACTGATTGCTAACAAATAATCTTTATGAGATGTGATTTTATCCTTATTTAAATTATATCTTGTGTTGGGATGAATGGTTGCGAAATAATGACCCAACACTCCTGGAATAGGCAATGCCTCATGTAAGTAATTTTCCCAATTTGAAACGGGTGCCCGCCAATCATCATCTGTAAAGAAAAAAGGGATCTTCTTCTTTGTTTGTAGTAGTTTAATGATTTCGGGTTGTGCCTCATTTTCAACTGAAACCTCGGCTAACTGCTCAATCTCATTCGCAGATTTTATAATTATCCATGTTGGGTTGCCTTGAAAATCAAGAAACAACATGCTTCCAGATGAGTCAATTAAGTAATATTCAGAAAATTTATTTTCCATAAAAAATTTATGAATAAACTCGAAATATTTTATGTTATCAAAACAGGAATTCATTTTAGTAATATAGCTTAATAAATTTAGAGAAGATTTTTCAAAGTATGCTTTTTTGCACTTACAAATAGCCTGGTTTAATTCTGCGGACATATTGTTAGATTCTTTCACAATAAAATGATCAATTATTCCAGAGTTAAACCATTTAATTGCCCTAGAATAATCAGCTACCCCCGTCAACATAATTTTTTTTACGGGATTATTTTCTAATTGCCTACACAGCTCATCACCATCCATTCCTGGCATTGAATAATCAACCAGCAAAGTTGATATACAAGAAAACCTGCTTTTATAGTAAATATATTCATGAAGATTTTTAATATCAGCTCTCATTATATAGTCGGGGAATAGATTGGTATCCCCTGACTCTAAAGGCGCAACTGAAGTAATTGATTTATTTATAATATCTTCAGCTTTTGGCGACAACCTCAATATCTCCAATGCTTTGTGTGGGGTGTCGCATAATTTTAAGGGTATATTTTGGTCAATCATAAATCCGAAATTTGACAAAAAATTTGAATCGTCATCAACTAGTAACACAGTTGTTGGGAAATAAAATAATGCTTGGGTAATATTGCTCATATGGCCATGCCTTGATTGTGTAAAATTTTTTCAGATGATAAATTGCAACTAGTTTTTCCAACACACTATAAAGATTTTCTAAGAAATATGAGAAGGAAATGTAAGAATAAATTCCGTAAAACAGTTTTCTTCCGCATGACAAGTGATGTCGCCCTTTAATACCCTCATCAATTCTTTGCAGAAATATAGCCCTAGATTGTGTTGCTGTGAACGATAGGTTGGTAAAAAAACTGATTCTAATTCATTGGAGGGTAAACCTATATCAGTATCTTTAATATACAAATAATTTTCATTTTTACCTTTTTTCGTTATTATAGATATCGTACCATTTTCAGTTCTTTGAGCACGATAAACACTGTTGCTAAATAAATTCAACAAAAGATTGTTGATATACACTTTATTTCCATTAAACAAAAAATCTTCTGAATGAGTAATCGACTTAGATAAAATAAGTCTTTCACGATCTGATTTATAAGGGTATTTTTCGATAGCTTTGTCTAAGCAATCACTCATTGAGCATAACTCTATTAGATTTCCTATATTAATCCTAGTCAAGTTTAGTTCCAGTATATTAACATATACATTAGCACAATAAGTGGCTTGAGAAGCAAAATTTAATGCTTTCTCTAGCATGTCAAAATGTCGCGGTTGAATATCAGGGAGATTGAGTTGATGCTGAGCAGCTTGTTTATAAGTATCAATTAACACAGGAAGATATTTTTTTACACCTTCAATACCTGAATGCACGGCTAAAAGAGGGGTGCGAAGATCATGTGCAATGCTTTGGCCTATGATTTCAAGGTGATTTTCAAAATTTTCTTTCATATAGAGGCTAACAGCTCCAATTAAAATGAATCGTGTTAAATTAATCCCGCATGTTAAATAGCAAAAACGGCTCCAATTTGGCATAAAACTAAATTAAAAATTCGAAAAACATGATAAATGCAAAAATCGTAAATAATTTAATATGTGATACAAAGTTAGCGAGGATTTATTCTATCATTTTTAAAGTTGGGAGAAACCACGAATCCTAAAATATTGCTAGATTTAACAAGAATATTGTGTTATTTTAAGTTTCTTAAATTAACCTTATGGAGATTAGTTATGAAAAAGTTTAGAACTAATGCAAAGAATGTAGGCAATAGCTACCAATTCTAAAGTTAAACGCGCCAGTGTTATCAATGCTGGCGCAGTTTTTAATTCTCAAATTGTCTTCCACTCATGCTTATTTTAAACAAGTGTCAAAACAAAAATTTTTAATTTTATTTTACTTTATAACCGCTTTTGGATCTTCCTTAAGCAGCGTTTCGACATTTTTCAGCATAGATCCTTATTTTAAAAATATTTATTACATAGGCATAGCTTTGGGCGCTAGGACACTAGCTGCTTTCTTATTTAGTTATTTGGTGCCAAAAATTATAGCATGGTTTGGGATATCTCGCGCATTCATACTTTCACAAATTTTCGGGGGCTTATCTTTAATTGTTTTACTTTTAGGGTTTCAGATAAAGAATTTTGCTCTTACGTTGCTGGGGATAATGTTAACTGGCTTACCCGGTGTCCTTGTCGCAATATTATTATCCATAACATTTAAATTAACAACCAAGGATGAAAGTTTGTTCAGAAAATACTCGGGTAATAGGGAGTTAAGCGCAAGCATTGCCTTACTGCTAGCGACGGCAATATCCCCGCTCCTGCTTTTAAAATTTAAAATAAATTTTATAATCTTAATTGATGCCATAAGCTATGTTTTAGCGCTCATTTTATTGCATTTTATAAATGTCCAGAACAATAGTGCACTAGAAACAAGCAGACCATTAAATTTGTCTAAGCGCAAAATATTCTTAAATGCTGATACAGTGACCTTTTACACTCAAATAAGCATATCTTTACTATTAGCTGGATTAATACCCTTATTATCTTCATCTAGTCAACTTGGAATAATTGAGGGAATGCCGAAATTATTGCAAGAATGGTTATGGTTGATCGAACAATTAACCGGCATTATAGCCTGTATATTTTATGTCCACATATCAAGATTCATCAAAAGCAGTTTGTTATCTAAATTTTTATTGTTAAATAGTGTTTGGCTATGCTTGCTGCAATTTAATATTAGTTATGCAATTTTTCCTGCATTAGCCATAACCAGTTTTTTCATGCAACTTTCATTTTTACGATTCAGGGATGATCTAATTTTGATGGCTGGAAATGACAGCACGTTAATTCATGCCTATTCGGCTATAACTTTAGCGCAAAAAAATTTCATATATTTCTTTTCGCCGCTGTTGTTAGCCACCATCTTTAATCTGTCCAAAAAACAATCAATTTTGATTATGATATCATTACAGCTAATACTATATCTAACTTATATTTTTATTAGAAAATTTTTATATAGGGATAGCCTCTATAATAGAAAAAGCAGTGCTTGTTCTTAATACGGAGTTTATATGAAAATTTGATTCTTTCAACAACAACTCAAAATCGGATAAACTACGCTCTTTTCCCCCATGCGTAACTAACATATTGATATCGCCTAGAAAAATACTTTGTAAATTATTTCCATTATCTATTAATTTTTCAATGATTAAGATCTTAGATCTTTTTGTTACAGCTTTTCTGCAATTTTTTAGTATGGCTTTTGCATTATCATCATCCCAATCGTGTAATATCACTTTTAATAGATACAAATCTCCTCCTGCAGGAATAAAATCAAAAAAACTTCCCGATATAATTTCACAGCGATTATTTAATTCTAAACTATTGATATATTCGTTTGCGGGTATTGTAACATGAGCTAAATCAAATGATATGCCTTTTGCTGAGGGATATTTTTTTAAAATGCTGCCAATAAAATGGCCTTTTCCGCCACCGATATCAACAATATAATTAAACAGAGAAAAATCATAGACAGATAAAATAACATCAATAGTAAATCGAGACCCTGTCTCCATCGCGTCATTAAATATTTTAGCTTTTTCTGGATTAAGGTTTAAATATTCCCAATAATCCATCTTGGTTGAATGATAAAACCCCACTTGACCAGTTTTAACGCTATGCAATAAATTTGCGGCAGCATTATATAAAGATTCACCGCATAAGATAATAAAGTTTTTTGCAGAATTATTGGCAGTTGAGGTTAATGGAAGCGCTAAATCATTTAAAGAAAATTCTTTATTTTCATTTTCAACAAAGATGCCTAATGAAGCTAAGCATCTCATCACTCTATACAGTGCGCAAGGTGAGGCCGAACAAAGCTCTGCAAGCTGCTCAATTTCTTTACTACTCTCCAATAAATAATCAGCAATGTCCAATTTTGCAACTACGTACAAACACTGCGTGATTTCATAGCCATAAATATATTGTAACATTATTATTATGTTCTCCAGATTAATGTCAGTTAACGCATCCCCGCGATTTATAAAGACTTGGAAAAATTCGATAGGGATTAAAATAAAAATCCTTGGATACCCCTAATATACATTGGCTTATCAGATTGCTATGATCACTATAGTAAAGTGGAATAACAAAAGCTTCACTTTCAATATATTTTGCTATCGCATTATAATCTTGAAATCTTTTATGTGAAGAGGGTTCAGAAAGGGCTATATTTAACAAATTATCAAGCTGAAACCCTTTGATGTTAGCTACATTTGCCCCATTATGCGCAAAGGGTTGCAAAACCGTATAGGCTTCACGATTTTTTGCAACATAAAGCTCCATAAATGCATCAGCTTTATGGTTCTGATATAAGGACAACAGTATTGAATAATCAGCATCATAAATGAATTTCATTGAAATATTATATTTTTTGGCTGCTTCAATCAGTGCATTTTCTTCGCATGTATTCTTACTATCAATGTGGCGATGCACATAAACAATAGCCATTTTGTCTTTTAAACTGGGCACTTGTTTGAATACTGTCTCAGGGTTTATTTTTGGTTTAGATATAGGAGACATATTCGCTATTGATCCTCCTAATCCTGTAGGAATAATGCCATAAGCCTTATGTGAGTTTGATACACAGAATTCTACTTTGTGTTGGTCGTATATTTCTGCGGAAATAGCTTCTCTGACTATTTTATAATTAAATGGGAAATGGAAATTATTTATTACAAAAATCATTGTAATATTAGAATTGCTTTTAATTGTCTTATAATTATCGTCCTGCAAACCATTTAAATCAGAGGTTCTATACATAATGATGCCGTCAGGCCTCTCTGTTTTAAGAGATTCATGAACTTTATTCTTATCTAAATAATAGAAGATTATGCCATCATTTTTTATATTTAATGGATCATAATAATGGGTATTTTTCTTTAGAATAATATAATCATGATTCAAAGTATCTAAAAAATATGGCCCAGAGCCTAAAAGTTCTCCTGACAAGTTTCGCTTAGTAATAACAGCGTTGGGTGAGGCTAGTTGAAAAAGAAATATGGTTGGATGTGTATTTATTTTAAATTTGATCGTAGTAGCATTTAGCGCCTCGACCTGGGGATTCTGTTTATTGCATCCAATCAAACCCTCTAGCTCTAAGCTGACTCGACTTTTATTACTGCAGACTCTCAAAATTGAATTTACAACATCCTGAGAAGTCACCTGGCTTCCATCAGAAAATTTATGATTATTGTTCAAAGTTATTGTAATCGTATTGTGTTGTTGGTCAATATCCCAGGATTTAGCTAAGATTGGTTCTAATTCTTGGTTGGGATTTATAGAAACAAGTGGCTCAAACACCAGGGGAAGCGTATATTTTGTATGTGCTTGAAGAAAAGATATTGGATCAAACTTTCCAAAACTGACAGGAACAGCAAAAATTAGAAAATTTTTATATTGTTTCCAATCATTGATAGGATTGCTCGCAGGGGTGGCCAAAGTATCCACTGCAGAAAACAACAAAAAAATAATTATAAAGTAGCGGAAAATTAGAGCACTCATAAAAAAATCTTGAAGCAGCATAAAAGACCGAGAAAGTTAACTACAACCATACATTATATCCTTATGTGCCATTTTAACAAAGTATAGACTTTATCTTAATAACTTCTTCATCTGAAAGTTGTTCTTTTAAAATAGCAGTATTAAAAATATGTTGAGCAATTTTCTTTGCTAAATATCCTTGATTTGCATTTATATAGATAAAGAATAAATCTATCCATGGACTGAGAGATTGCTCATCCAACTGTGCTGCCTCATAAAATGCGGTCATAGCCATTTCAATATTTCCAGATAGCTCTAAACATTTTCCATAGTAATATGCATTCATACCAATCGCTGGGGGACCTAACTGAATTGCTTTTTTAAACATTGGTAATGCATCTTGATAAAGTTCATTATTAGAATAAAAGAGGCCTAGCTCACTATATCCTGTAGAATCGTGTTTATCCAAGTCTATCATTTCTAACAAACAACTTTCCGTATATTTATAATCCTGATTGCGCATTGTCCATTTAGATTTGGTTTGCAGTAAAGTAAGAAGATTTTCTTTTGCGCTTATTTCTTCAAAGACTGTTTCCCCTATGATATTGCGGGCAATTTGCTCGGATTTATCTAAGCAATCTTGCTGAAACGCTTTGCCCATATCAATCACCATTGCTAAGCCTCGATAGACTACTGATGCGTAAATTTTATTTAAAAATGTATCATTAGATTGATGCTCTATAATATCAATAAGTCGTTGAGCAAAACTTAATATTATGTTCTTATATTCAGAAAATTGATTGTGTCTATAGAAATAAACCACAAGACGATTTAACAAAATTATTTCTTCTCGACTTGGAATATTAGTTTGTGTAAGACATTGTTTTGATAGCTGAATTAACCCAGTCAAGTCTATAGTAGCTCCAGAGGACAAACAAACCTCAATTTTTGCTGTTTCCTTTGCGGTTTCAAATTCCAAATTAAATGGTTCTATTTTTATTTCATAAACCTTATTGGTAATAATTTCTTGCGAAAGACCATAACGCATCATTATATAAATCCAATTGATTAGCTCTCTCAAATTAGAGTTTGATTGCTCAAAAGAAACTTTATTTGCAGAAGCGATAGCATTCTTTTTAATCATTGAAGAAATATCATTAAATTCTTTCATAAATTCTGGTGATTCATGGGCAACTAATTCCTGAAAAAAACCGGATTTAGGAATTCTTTGAGGGAAAAGTATAATTTCGCGAAAAGATAAGTTTTGGCTAAACATTTCAGCGTAAAACCTAGAATTTAAGGTGGCGTTTTCATGTTTTTTACCCAAATATCCACATGTTAAATTTTCAAATATCATCACGTATTATCCTTTTTAGTAAGTACTTGCACCTTAAAAAAACCGTTTACCTAGCATGGATGTTAGGATTCAGAATCCATAGTAGAAGGCGGTCACATAGTTATCTTTATGACTTAAAAACTATAGGGTTTTTTCTTCCCAAGGAGGTGTTTTACTGACAACCCCCTTTAACCAGCTAATATTTTTAAAATTCAAAGGTTGCTTACCTGTGGCAAGATAAATATTTTTAAAACCGTTAATAAAAATTTCTTCACTAACTATCTCACCTTTTATACCATTACCTAGATCTGCATCAATGTATATCGGTGTCTCTGGAAGGAAACCATCACAAGAAGATAAAAATTGATTTGCCGAAGTAAATAACAGAAAGTTTTTATTATATCTGCTTGCCGATAATTCCCACATGGTGTGGGTTAGTGGATCATCATCGATTAATATCGCATCTATTTTATGCAATGTATTACTTATATTTTTTATTGGAATAAGACTGACGAGATCCTTGGGTATTATGCTAACCCCGAGGGCTTCACATTGCAGCAAAATGTTACGATCGTCAATATGACTTGTTACCAATATACTTCTATCATTAATAGATAGGTTTTGTATGAGGTCGAGACCAGTCTCTTCATATCCTATAAATTCATAGTCAAACAAATAGGTTACATTATTTTTTTCAATTTTTATATTTTGAAACCAATTTTTTATCTCATCAGGAGAATGAAATTGGTGTAACGTTATTTTTATATTTTCCATTTTGGTATATTGTTTAATTCTCTCTTTCCATAGTTCATGTATTGAAATATCATCATCTACAATAGCCAAGTGCTGCTTATCGTAGAGATGCAAGATGGGTACAAACCAAGAGGGAGATGGAGTTTTGGGTAGACAAACTTTCACCGACGTACCTTTTCCCAGCTCTGATTCAATTATTAATTTCCCACCCCATGAATCAAGGGTATTCTTTGCATAATACACCCCTAATCCATGACCATCCTGCTTGCCGTATGTTACACCGGGTTGACCAAGAATTTTTAAAACCTCAACTGGGATACCTCTGCCATTGTCTTGAATCCAGATCTCAATTTTTTTTTCATTACTTAAAAGCTTAATCGTTATTTTTCCTGTGTCTGTCAAAGATTCGACTGCGTTATTAATAAGGTTAGAAAGTATCCGTTTAAAGTCAGAAATCTTAATCATAGCAAATAAGCCATAAGAATCAGAATTAAATATATTTTCAATTTCAATGTTTGGTTTTGACCTATATTGCATTCTCTTTTCAGTAATTAACATGTTGATTACGCTAGAAAGCAACTGTTTGGTAAAATGCTCATCTTCTTCGATTTGTTGAGTTAATGGATTTATTGAATTTTTCTTTAGTAAAGTATTTGCAATATCTCTAATCCTCCATACGGCATTCCTAAATAAAATTCTATTATCTTCAGGTAATGTCATTGTGGATTGAATAATCATATCTAGAGCTGCTAATGGTGATCTAATATCATGAGCGACTTTTAAGGCGGTTCGAGATAACTCTTCTTGTAATTTCTTGTGCTCAGTTTCCGTAATAAATTTTTTCAAGTATGCGCGAGATTGTAATATTTCATGAATGAGTTTTGATATTGCCTGGTTGATTCTTTCTTCTTCAGCTGTATAGCGAATATTGCTGGTGAGGAAATCTTGTTCATCTTGAATATTTTCAAGCATTTCTATTTTTTTAGCGAGCAACTCGATTTCGGCAATAAAGTCATTAAAACGAATAAATTCAGTTTCGAGGTTAACTGTTAGTCGCCATCGTGCCCATAGATATAATGGAATAATCAAAATCGACATTAATAATTCCAGCATCAAGAAAGGCATAAGAAATTTGTTAAAGTTGGTATTGTAGGAGTAGTAACCCCAAGTTACTTTTGCTTCATCTTGGATAGGTATCAATTTTCTTGATAACTCATTGGTTGCAGAACCAAATTGCTGAATAATTATTTTTTGATTATCCGTGATCAAAAAATCCGAAAATAGACCTGTAGATTCTATAAGCTCAACTTCTCTGACGATTGAAAAATTATCCGAATCTATGAGATTGACCAAAACATGTTGGGGAACAATGGTTATCCAAGTTTTAACTTGTTGATCGAATGTTTGTCGTGAGAAAAAATAGGTTCCAAAAAAAATACAAATGCCAATTAGCATAACCAAGCTCAATACCGAGACTGAAATTTTTTTTGAAAGTCTTTCACTTAGAGATTTGCTATACGTGGCCATTATTTCAACGTCCGTGATCTGAGATGCAAATATCCATAACAAAACTTCCTATGGGGTTATTAGCAAGCAAGCCGTCATTTGTAAACAATAAATATGTTAAAAAAACATTGACAAGCAATTTCTTAACAAATATCATGTTAAAAAAACGATACTGAAACCCATAAACCTGTTATAGCTTTGATTAAAACACTTACCTTATTGCGCTGGAAAAGTGAAAACGGGAAATTTTTGGATGTTAACCTCGACTAATTACGCTAATTCACGTTATGAGGATTTATACTCTAGATTTCGGTAGAGCATGACTGAAACCCCATATTTTTCAAAAAACATGGGGTTTCAGGCACGCTTTACGATACAAACTGCGTGTCATTTTACTAACTTTAACTAAAGGAGAAAAGCCATGAACTTCACTATGAAGAGCGTGTCCACCAGCAATGCTGGTCTTGTTGCCCGAGGCTAATCGGCAATACAGCGCCATACAAAGCCACTAACTTTGTGTGGCGCCTTTTTACTAAAAATGACAAGGCGGAGAAAAGCCTCATGACTCATGTTTATATACCAAAATTTAAACCGATTGTCCAATACCATCGCTTTAATGAGCAACTTTATTTTAAAGCCGCTGGAAAAGCTAAAGCCATTGCAGATCCCTCGGGGTTTATTTACTCACTTTGTCAGCTTATTGATGGTAAAAAAAGTGTGGAATTAATAAAAAGCACCTTGAAAAATCAATACCCTCAAGAAGTTAATTACCTCGAAGAGGCGCTTAGGGTTTTTGATGAAAATTATTTATTGGAAGATGCTTTTTTGAGTATGCCAGCAGCCCTTACGGATTATGATGCTAAGCGATGGAGTAGGAATATAGAGCTTTTCGGTCTTTACAGCAAGATAAATGAAAATAAGTATGCTCATCAATTACGATTAAAAACTATTAAAGTCGCCCTTTTCGGACTAGGTGGTTTGGGTTCTCATATTCTCTATGATTTAGTCGCTATAGGAGTTCAAAACATCCGCGCTGTTGACTATGATAAGGTAGAGCTTTCTAATTTAAATCGTCAAATTCTTTATAATGAAACTGATTTGGGTACCTCTAAGACTGAAGCTGCAAAAAAACGTATTGATCAGTTTCTTCCAAGCAATAATATTACTTTTATAAATAAAAAAATTACCTCTGAACATGATATAGGATTAATTATCAAGGATTGTGAAATTGCTATTTGTGTAGCAGATAAGCCTAAAAAGGAGATGTTGGGTTGGCTTAATGCTGCTTGTGTAAAGCATAAAGTAATTTTCATTAATGGAGGGGTTGATGTTAACCGAGCATTGTATACTACAGTTTCGCCAGGTGAAACTGGATGCATTGAATGCTGGAAAAGCAATGTGGCACAAAAAGATTCTTTGGCTCACGAACTATTGCAATTAGAGCCGGCAGAGGATTCACCAGATGCGCCAGCAGTGGTCAATTTTGTATCATTACTGACGGGCTTAATGCTCACAGAGTTTTTAAAAATCGCAACCAAAATTTCCCGACCGCAGGCATTAGGTCGTTTAATGTCAGTAGATTTTGATACGGTTCAAATAGTAGAAGCGGAAAGTTGGGAAAAAAATCCCGAGTGTTTAGTGTGCGGAGCACATTAGCCATGGAGGAGCTTCTATTAAAGCAGCATGAACTACCAAAATTTAGTGAACTCTTGCCTGAACATTTAGAGCGCAGATTGGATGAGATATTATCATTAAATCGCAATGATCTCAAAAAAGCCCTTACAGAGAGGGATGTTCATACTTGGGAAACTCTAATGAGACCGCTGGAGATAATGGATACGCGCTTGAGCGAAGTATGGATACCTATCCAACAGATGATCTCAGTATCCCCATCAAAAGATTTGCAGGATGCTTATCAGCGATGCTTATCTAAATTGTCGGAATATGCCGTAGCGTTGGGACAAAATCTTGATCTTTATCAGGCGATGGAATCAATACTGAATAATAAAGAAGAAAATATTCTTAATCAAACACAAATTAAGGTCTTAGAAAATTATTTGCAGGTTTTTTATCTATCAGGAGTTCATTTGCCTGACAACCAAAAAACTATATTAATTGAATTACAACAAAAACTGCTGGAGTTAGAAAATCAATTTGAACAAAATGTGCAGAATGCTACTGCCAATGGATATCTGATGGTAGCTGAAAGTTTCGAGTTGGAGGGTTTGCCAGCAGAATTCATCCAGGCGGCAGCACATAAAGCTAATATTCAAAAAGAACAAGGCTATCTTTTGGGGCTTGAAGAGTCATCTTACCTTACAGTACTGCAGTGTGCTCAATCGCGTCAATTACGAGAAAATCTTTATAAGGCATATATCACACGTGCCTCAGAGCACGACGTGAAAGGTAATAAATTTGATAACGGTGCAATCATAGATCAAATTCTTCTAATACGGTCACAAATGGCTCAAATTTTGGGTTTTGATAATTTTGCACAACGTTCTCTTGCAATGAATATGCTCAAGCAACCAAATGAGGTAGAAAAATTTTTATTAGATCTTGCCAATAAATCCATTCCAGCAGCAAAAGAAGAAATATCTAGACTAGAGTTTTTTGCCAAAGAACAAGATGGAATCATGAAGATAGAACCTTGGGATATAGAATACTACACAGAAAAGCTAAAGAAAAAATTATATTCCTACAATGAAGAGTTATTAAAGTGTTACTTTCCTGTTGATAAAGTTTTAACAGGTTTATTCAATCTTTCCTATCAATTGTTTGACATTTGTATTGAAGAGATTCCTAACCCGGATGTTTGGTATCCTGATGTTCGGCTATTTCGGATATATGGTAAGAATAAAAATTTACATGGATACTTCTACCTTGATCTATATTCAAGGCCAAACAAGCGTGATACATCATGGATAGAGCAATACCGCACACGTTGTCGTGCAGAGGATGGAAGTTGGCAAATACCCGTAGTGTTGCTTATGTGTAATTTTCATCCGGCCGAAGGACATAAGCCCCCGCTGCTTAGTCATGAAGATGTACGGTATTTATTTCATGAATTCGGCCACACACTGCATCATTTATTAACTGATGTAGAATATTCTGGAGTTTCAGGCATCAATGGAGTTCCGACCGATGCACTTGAAATACCTAGTTTATTTATGGAAAACTGGATTTGGGAGGAACGAGTCATTAGGCAGATATCTAGCAACTACAAAACAGCAGAACCCCTCCCTGCTCACATAATTTCTAATTTAAACGCGTCAAAAAATTTTAATGCGGCCATCAAATTGGTTCAACGCATTCGATTAGCCTTAATAGACATACGTTTGCATTCAGAATATTCACAAAATATTCCTGGTTATATTAATAATGTATTGAATGATGCAGAAGAAATTTTTTCATTTCTTCCCAGTTGCATGGATGATCGTTTCCTGCATAGTTTCAGTTTAATTTTTTCTTATGGGTATGCTGCAAAATACTATAGCTATTTATGGGCAGAAATGATTGCTAGCGATATTTTTTCTAAATTTAAAAATCATGGACTTTTTAGTAAAGAAGTGGGGCATTCCTTTATGTCATTATTTTTACAGTCTGGAGGCTCGTGTGATCCTATTGAACAATTTAAAAAGTTCCATGGTCGTAACCCTTCTGAGGATGCCTTGTTGCATTACAGAGGAATTAGGAGATAAAAATGATGATCAATAAAAATTTTAGGTTACTTTTTTCCGCTTTTTTAATATCTTCTGTTGGAGATTGGCTATTTCGTTTAGCCCTGCCTTTACTAATTTATAAAATGACTGGGTCAGCTTTAGATATGGCTATTGCTTATGCTATGACCTTTTTACCTTTTGTTTTAGTGACTCCTTTTGGCGGAGTCATCGCAGATCGCTGGGAACGTCGTAAAATTCTTATATATGCAGATTTCTGTGCTTTTGTGTGTACACTGTTATTAGGGATTTTAGCTTTTTTTACACATAACCTTTATATATTTTGCTTTCTAATTTTTTTAATTTCTGCATTTACTTCCTTAGCTCATCCTGCTTTTCAGAGCATCATACCTCAGCTGGTCCCTAAAGGAGAATTAGCAAAGGCCAATTCCCTAATGAGTGTAGTAGATAATTTATTACTGTTAATTGGGCCATTAGCGGGAGGGCTTACGATTGCTATTTTGGGTAGCTTGAATGCGATATTTTTAAATGCTGCATCATTTATACTTTCAAGCACGTTAGTATTTTTCATTAAAATATTGAATGATATTTATGATGAGAGCGAGGGAAAGTATATCACCTTTAAAACTATTTTTAAGGATTTAACAGAAGGTTTTAATTATGTATGGAATCATAATCCCACTATAAAATATGGTTGTTTATTATTTGTATTTGCTAATTTTGGTTTACAGCTTTTTTATGCCAATTTTATATTTTTTTTAGCTAATTTTTTTCATTTAAATCCCAATCAAATTGGTCTTACTTTAGCGCTCTCAGGAGTAGGTGCCGTGACAGGAGCATTAATAGCTCCTATGGTTGGTAAATATTATAACGCAGGACGATTAATCGTCATCTGTTGTTTGCTTGAGGGTTTGATGGTGCTAACTTTATTAGGCGCCGCCAATGAATACTATATCGCACTATCTTGGGGTATTGCCTCTGCCTTTGGTTCTATTACGATTGTCACTTACTTTACCTTGAGACAACAAGTTGTTCCCAGTAATTATTTAGGTCGATCAATAGCTATCACACGTCTCATTTCGTATTCAGCTATTCCTGTAGCCTCCATTTTAGGAGGGTGGATATTACAAATTACTTCTCATATTAATTATTTAATCTTAATCAGTGGCGTAATTATGATTATAAATGCATGCGTAGGATGGTTCTCACCTTTAGGACGACCCTCAGTAAAAAATGTTGATATCAATAAAGTTGAATCTTATTAACCCAAATATTTTCTGAGTGACTAACTAGTACAGTGGAATTAATTATAACCTCATTGAATATCTCTTTATTAAAAGGATGAATAACATGCTACAGCATCTACCTTCACACCTGCACAAAACACATCAATTAGTCCATGCTGAATTTATTACGGATCATGAAAATGGCAATGGTATTTTCGATCTTTATAAAATAAGAGATTGTCATAAAATATGGGAAAATCCTTTATTAAAAGCTTGTGTGTCAGGCCTACTTACATTTGAAGATTTTCGTTTTATTTTTTCACAGTATTATTTGTACAGTAAGAATTTTACACGACTTTTAGCTGCATTTATGGTGAATTGCGAAAGCGACATTTACAGATCAAAACTCTCGGAAAATTTATGGGAAGAAGGTGGAGGATCAGATATAGAAAAAAGGCATGCGGAAATTTTTCGACGTTTTTTAGTTGATCATTTATATCTAAATCCATTAGAAAATATCGTATTTGAACCATTTACGCAGGATTTTTTTCAACAATATTTAGATATGTGTCTTAACTACAGCTCCCTTGAAGCTGCTGCAGCTCTTTCCCTGGGAACGGAGAGTATCGTTCCTAAGCTTTATCAGATTTTCAGGCAGGGACTTCGTGCTATTGGGTTGCAAAATAAGTCACTGCATTTTTTTGATTTACATATTCAATGTGATGATGATCACGCAAAAACATTGGAAGATATCTTATTATCTTATAAAGACGAGGCTAATTGGTTACATCTTTGCAAAGCCGCGATTATTCGAGCTTTGGATTTGCGTGATGTCTTTTTTGAAAATATTTATAAGCATATTTCTTATAAAAAAAATTTAGATGAACTATCCAAAAGTGTTACGCAACAACCTGCGGGTATTCATAATAATTTTGATTTTGAAAATTTACGCAGTACAACCTCCTTTTCTGGAAATTTATTATACAAAAATCAACAAAAGGAAGGGAAAATTAATTTCTTTGTAGAGAGAATTCCCTTCCCGTCCTATGTCCTAGACCCCAGATTGGTAGAAATTCCATCCGGGCATACTAATGAGCAGCATAACCATGCGCATGAAACCTTATTTCTTATTTTAGAAGGTTGTGGCAATGTCATTATTGGTGAAAATACTGTTCATGTGAAACCCGGTGATATTGTTTTTATTCCCCGCTGGATTACTCATCAGACATTAAATACTGGAAGCGTAAATCTGCGATATTTTGCTGTTACTGATTATGGGTTTACAAAAAACTTTCCTGAGAACACAGACATAGTATATCGCAATATACTTGAGAAATGATACATGACTAACTTAAAGCAGTTAAATAAAGCTGAAATATTTACTCAATTGCATTATGGGAAAAATCCTTTAATTCTACCAAATGCGTGGGATGTCTTGAGTGCGAAGCTATTTGCTCAAGCAGGTGCAAAAGCTATTGGCACCACTAGTGCAGGGATTGCTGCATCGTTAGGGTTGTCTGACGGACAAAAAGTACCGAAAGAAATGTTCTTATCCATTACAGAACAAATTGTAAATGCTGTCGATGTGCCAGTAACTGTTGATATAGAAGCTGGCTACGGTTTTGATTTACTCAGTATCTGCGATACAGTAAAAAAAGTGATAGATATGGGCGGAGCAGGAATTAACATTGAAGACACTATTTTTGATCCTTCTATTAAACTAGAAGATATGTCTGAGCAATGTAAAAAAATTTCTGCAATTAAATCGACTTGTGAGAATTGTAATTACCCACTTTTTATTAATGCACGAACCGATGTTTATTGGTTAAATCCTTTGCCAGAAAAAATATCCTCTGAAACAGCCTTACGCCGTTTGCTCGCCTATCAAAATTGTGGCGCAGATGGTCTGTTTATACCTGGGTTGACTAATTTATTTGAAATTTCGCGCTTGGTGCGAGCCGTAAGCTTGCCAGTAAATATTTTAGGTGGTGCTTGGGTTAAATCCGCTGCTGATCTAGCGACAGCAGGCGTCTCTAGGATTAGTGTTGGTTCGACACCTTGCAGGGCAACAGCAGCCTTTATTCAAAATATGGCGCATCAATTGATTGATCAAGGCGATTTTTCTATTTTTGAAGACACTCCATCTTATCAGTGGCTGAATGAACTTTTTAACAATACATAATTTTCCTGGGAGGAATTAAGGAACAAAGCATGATTGGTATCCAATTTAATTCATATTTCTTGAAAGATGATGTCTTGATGCAACTTTTTTTGCATTTGCTTGAACGCAATCCAAAGCCTCAAAAAATGAGTAAAACAATATACAGAGTTTGTTTGGCTATACAAATACTAGAAATGATCGGTAATAAATTTCCTCAGCAAATTGAAATTGATTCTATTGAGTTGATGCTTAGGCGATTTAGTAATCGAAAGTTAGCTAGGTCTGCTTTTAATAACGCTTGTGAGATTGCAGTGAATGTTGATGAAGTCGCATAGAAAGCTGCTTAATAATATTATCTGGTATAAATTGGAAATTAAGTTCCTTCGTAAAAGAAATTGAAGATGCGGCATTTACCATAAGAAAATGCATGCATAAAAGATAAACTAAGAACCTTGAATAAAAATTAATAACTTGTATTTGATAATACAGTATTCTTTTTTGAGAGAATGCTCATGATAATTATAACAAAAAAAGTAAATGAAGTAATTAGTGTTGCCGATGATATTGAAGTTAAAGTGTTAGAGGTTGCAGAAAACTATGTCAAAATGGGAATTAATGCCCCACGAGATATTTCGGTTTATCGCAAAAAGATTTATAAGCCTGCTGAGTTATTGAAGTTAAAAAAATCAAAGTAGCTATACTATTCTAGATACTGATAGTTTATCTTTTTGTGGCTATCGGGAGATAAATTATCTTGAAATTCCTATGGTGACAAGTTTTACCTACGAACTAAATAAAAAGTTCACCCCAAAAGTTGATAATTCCAAACATTGAGAATTATCAATTAAAAGTTTACCCTTCGTTATGCGAGCCCACTCCATTTTCTCATCATTTCGTGTAAAGACTCTCCTATCACCGGCTATTGACACTCAATAGCAGCCATTACTATTTGGGTATTTGCTAAATTATCAACAGTACCAATTTTAAGAAGTCGTAACTTAAGGTGGGGTTCAGCCATTTCCATGTCTTCTCCTAAATCCAGAAAAACTTCATCGACACGCTTGCTCTTATCCGCACTGTCTAAACCACCGGCAACCCAACTAAATATACCAACTACCTTTTCGGGAGGCGTATTAGGTTCCTCAGCATGAGCGATAAAAGGAACCAAAATGCCTGCTGCTTGAACAAGACGTTTGCTCGAAGCTTTTGAAAGGGATTTCCTGATAAGGAAAATGTTTTGAGCTTTTTCAGGGAATTCAAGGAGTATAATTTTACTGCTAGGTGCTTGCATTTCCAACAAATGCTTTATTTTGCTTCGGATTTCCTCCCAAGGCTGTGTGCCCAGCCAGTGCAGCCAAGTATGGTTGACCAGCTCTTTTTCCCGCTCTTTTTCAGTAAAGAATTTTTTTAATAGTTTTATCATGACAAGCCATTTGCGTAAATGTAAGGCTCACATCTGGGTTGGCCATATATAATTCTTCGACACATATTCGACACATTTTCTGTCGTTGCCCTTGATGATCTGATAACTCATTGATTATATGGTGCCGAAAAGAGGAGTCGAACCTCCGACCTACTGATTACGAATCAGTTGCTCTACCAGCTGAGCTATTTCGGCACATATTCCAACTAAGGCTTCCAGGACTGGGCGGTAGCTCATTCCCTACATATAAATCCAAGCTTTCAACCGCTAAACCCCAAGAAGACCCAAAAGTATAAGGAAGCTTTTACGGTATTGCAATCAACCTATGACTCACCTATAAATCTCCCCGTTAAATAACGGAATGGGGGTGCGATGATTTCCTTTCAAAGTAAACAGGTTCTAGGGATGCAGGGAAAACTCCTGCTAGATCCGCTGGCTTTATGCTTGGTGCGGGCTGGGATTTTAGGGCAGGGGGAGGCTATGCAGGCAGTTTTGGCGGCGCAGGGGGCTAAGTTGTCGTTGGTGGCTTATTTGGCGCAGCATCGGCAGGTAGATTGTGGAGTGATGGCGGAGCAATTGGCGGAGTATTTGGGGTTGCAGCGTTTTGATTTGAATCGGTTGACGGTGGATGCGGTAGTGACGGGAGTGGTGGATGAGGAGTTTATACGCTTGCAGCGGGTTTTGCCGTTGTATGTTGAGGCTGGGGAGCTGTATGTGGCGATTGCGGAGCCGGGGCAGTTGGAGGTGTTGGGAGAGATTAAGTTTCATACGGATATGAATGTGGTGCCGTTGGTGGTGGAGTGGGATAAATTAGCGCGCTTAATTGAGGCTTGTTTGAGTGAGCGGCAATATCAGGCGTTGAGTCATTTTCAACCGGTTAATTCAGGGCTGGCGGATAATGATGAGCGGATTATGCAAATGGTACAGGAAATTTTGTTGGATGCGGTAAAAAAGGGCGTGTCCGATATTCATCTGGAACCATATAAAACTTCTTACCGGATACGCCAGCGTATTGATGGTATTTTGCACAAGGTCACGCAATTGTCTCCAGATTTAGCGGTGCGGATGACGGCGCGTTTGAAAATTTTAGCGCGGCTAGATATTGCTGAGCGTCGTTTGCCGCAGGATGGACGTTTTAGTATTGAAATAAATGCGCAGGAAGTCAGGGATTGTCGCATCAGCACCTGTCCCACTTTATTTGGTGAAAAAACAGTCGTGCGGATTCTCGATGGTGGCAAAATCATCTTGAATGTAGATGATTTAGGTATGGAAGCGGTGCAGAAAAATTTATTTGTGCAGGCGATACATAAACCGCAAGGAATGCTATTGGTCACTGGGCCTACTGGGAGTGGGAAAACTGTCACTTTATATACAGCGCTAAGTTTGCTAAATACCCTTGATAAAAATATTTCTACGGTAGAAGAGCCAGTTGAGGTGCAGTTACCTGGCGTTAATCAGGTGAATATTAATGTCAAAGCGGATTTAACTTTTTCTAAAGTATTGCGTGCGTTTCTGCGTCAAGACCCCGACATTTTGATGGTGGGAGAAATACGCGATCGTGAGACAGCAGATATCGCGATGAAAGCCGCGCAGACCGGACATTTTGTGCTATCGACTTTACATGCTAACAGTGCTCCCGAGACGATTAGCCGTTTGCTGATGATGGGCATTTCAGCGTTTAATATTGTGCATTCTATTCACATGATTATTGCGCAGCGATTAGTACGCAAACTGTGTGTGCATTGCCGACGTGAAAAAGATACTTCCATGGAAATATTATTGGCGGCTGGTTTTGAAAAACAAGACATTTTACAATTGACCTCTTTGCAGAAAGGCAGCATTGCAGTAGATGAATGTGTGCAAATATCTTCCACCCAAACTTCTATCGTCCCGAATCCACCATTAAAATTATATGAAGCCGTAGGCTGTGAATATTGCATCAAGGGTTATAATGGCCGTATCGGAATTTTTGAAATTTTAAATATGACTTCAGCAATAGCCAATATCATTATGCATCAGGGTACTTCCTCTGAGATAGCGGCAGAAGCTAAGCATGAAAACATGATTAATTTACGTGCGGCAGCGTTGCGACAATTATTAAGTGGTATCACGAGTCTGGAAGAAGTGCAACGAGTGATTTTATGAAAGTGTTTCGTTGGAAAGGGATAGATCATAAAGGTATGCGCGTAGAGGGCGAATTTCTCGCAGACAGTGTGATAAAAGTTAGGCAAAAGCTTGGTCAGCAACATATTACACCCTTACGTATTACTCGAAAATTTCAATTTCCTCTTTCAAAGAAAAGAAGCATTAACTTTGAAGATATTACCGATTTTAGCCGGGAAATAGCAACGCTGCTTGCCAGTGGAATTTCTCTTAATGCAGCGCTAACAGTCATCAGTGACAGTGCTGCCAATGCGAATATGCGCACAATCACTAAAGCACTACAAAAACACGTAGAAAGCGGCCAATTATTTAGTCAAGCCTTGCAATCGCAACCCAAATATTTTGATCCAATATTCTGCAATTTAATTTATGTGGGAGAGCAATCAGGCCGGCTTGATAGCATTTTAAATGAAATTGCCAACCATCGCGAAAAAATTATTTCATTAAAACACAAGATTAAAAAAGCGCTATTCTATCCTATGATTGTATTATCCATAGCATTAGTAATTACCGTGGGTTTGATAATTTTAGTTATTCCGCAATTTGAAAAATTATTTCAAGGATTGGGTGCACAATTGCCTGTATTTACGCGTTTGATTATGGGGCTAGCGGATAGAATACGTCATGACGGATGGTTGTTTTTGATAATAATGATAGTAGTGTATCTATTGCTAAAAATGGCTATAAAAAAATCAACTAGAGTCAATGCCCTCATCGAAAAATTAGGGTTAAGCATCCCTTTGGTTGGCAGTACTATCAGTAATGCAATTTTTGCACGGTGTTTTTCCACACTAGCCACCTCATTGCGTGCAGGATTGCCACTACTTGAAGCAATGGATATGACGGCAAAAGTTACAGGTAACATTTTTTATAAGCATGCGTTTATGGAGTTGTCGCAGTGTATTAAAGCCGGGCAGGCGATAAATGACGCCATGAAAAAAATCCCGATTTTTCCATCACGGGTGATTCAAATGACGGCTATAGGCGAAGAGTCAGGCCACTTGGAAAAAATGTTTGCTAAATTAAGTGAACATTTTGAAAAACAAGTGGATTACACAGTGCATAATTTAAGTCAATTATTAGAGCCAATCGTTATGATGTTTTTATGCGTGGTGATTGGCAGTCTGGTCATTGCCATGTATCTGCCGATTTTTCTTTTGGGTTCGGTGATATGAAGTAAATGGGAGAAATAGATTGTCATTGTCCAGCATGGTATTGTGGTCAAGTGTCGTAATGTCTGGATTATTTGCAGGAGCGGCAATTAATATTTTGACCGAACATATACCTCGAATTTTGCAACAAAATTGGCGGCAACAATGTTGGATATTGCACAATGGCAACGACACATCGAGCTGCTATTTGAGCAAAAAAAAGTTGCGCTTGCATTGTTTAAACTGCGATATGCAATTGCCGGTTTGGATGAATTTACCTCTATTTCCAAGGTTAATGAAATTAAGAAAATGCGCGCACTGCAATCAACAGCTTGTAAAGCATTATGTCTGGGTAGAGTTAGGGGTGAGTATAGTCACCTTGGTGATAACCCGCCATTTTGGAATACACGCCGAGACTTTTGTGATTTTAGTATTAATTTGGGGATTAATTCTGCTGGCTTTGATTGATAGTAAATATTATCTATTACCTGATTGTATTACTTTGACTTTGATATGGTTGGGTTTATTGAGCAATGTTGGTGGGCTATTCGTAGCGCCTGAACAAGCGATACTGGGAGCGGCTGTAGGATATCTCAGCCTGAGAGTGATAGGCGTTTTATACAAGCTCATACGGAAAGCAGAAGGTATAGGGCATGGTGATTATAAACTGTTGTCGGTATTTGGGGCGTGGCTGGGGGTTTATCCTTTACCGATGATTATGTTTTTAGCTTCAATGATTGGATTAATAGTTGTCATCATGCTGATGCTGCGTGGCAGGCATAGTTATGATATGCCTTTGCCGTTTGGTCCCTATTTAGTGGCAGCAGGGTTGAGTGTGCTGTTATTTGGGAAATTTAATATATTTTTTTAGGGTATTCACCACAGGACTGAAATGGCCATCCCGCAAGGGATTTCCGTTGGTCATATTTTCCCACTAAAATTTGTAGGAACAAATTTGAATGCTCAAGCAGCCCGAAGGGTAAAGTATAGGAAGTGCTTTATAATCCCACCCCTAAAAGTTTAGCAAAAATACTCACATACTCTGTGTGTGCTGCGCTTTTTCCTAATTTTTAGGGGTGACCATGGAATAATCTGACCGTTTGGTGCTGCTTCAAGCAACAAGCTGAATAGTTACATTCATAAAACACCTAATTTTATCTGTTGGATAACTTTGGGTCGATGGTATTACTTGAAGGCTCGCTTGGTTCTGGTTGTGTTTTTAGAAGATTTTCTAATCTCCCCTTAGCGTCACTTAGAGATTTTGTGCGCTCATGCCAAAGAGCAAATTTGTAAAATGGTGCTACTGACTGATCTTTGTTAGGTTCCTGTTTTGATTTAACTTCAGTAGTCCTTTCGCTTAACGTGATTTCTTCTTCAGCACTCTGCTCAGTCGTTTTTAATTTCCTTTGGGACTCACTAGGAGAGGGGGGACGCTTACCCCAAACAGCAGTTTTGGAAAATGGTGGAGACAGAGGTTCTCCAAATGGTTCAATTGTTGGAACTTTCTGTTGTGGTAATTTAGCCTCGGGTATGTTTGCGCTTGGTTCGATTAATATAATTTCTGCTTCTTCGGCTGGTTCGCGTGGTTTTAACTCCTTCTGAGTTTCCTTAAGAGATAATTGGCGTTCATCCAAGCTGGCACTTTCTCTCATCATTTGCTCAAGTATTTTTAATTTATCTCGATCTTCTTCAAGAAATTGTTTACGCCCTTGAATAATTTTGTTTAATCCTGTGAGCTTAGCATCTGTTTCACGTTTAAGGGCTAAACTTGCTTCTAATTCCAATTTTTCATTCTGCGCTTGTTTTGCATCCAATTCGGGTTCAGGTTTCTTAGCGCCATATTCAACTAACAATGAGACAATTTCCCCAGATTCAGTAGCCATCATGGGAGCACTAATATCTGGATCCGCGCCTTTGCTAAGTAAAGTTTTCACAGAGGCAACATCATTTCTCGAACAAGCATAATATAATGCAGTTTTACCACGGCGATCCTGTGCATCTACATCCACACCCAGGTCTATGAGCCATTCTAATAGATGCTGATTCTTTACTGTTGCACGAGTAGATAGCAGCAAAGACATGAGAATGGTCTGTCCATTCCAATCTGTAGCTTTCACATCAGCACCCTTTGCGATTAATGACTTCATCAGCTCTTCTTGCAAGTCTGTGGTATATTGAGCAGCTTCATGCAGGGGAGTGCGTTCCTTTGCGCAAACAGCGCGGGGATCAGCTTTAGCTTCTAACAATGCTTTTGCCACCGCTCCATGATTATTCTGTAGTGCCAAATGTAAAGGGGTTTTTTTGCTGAGAGTACCATATAGGCTCTGTTCTGTTATGCTAGGGTTTGCATTTTTTTCAAGTAATAGTTGTGTGGAATTAAGATGCCCATAATATGCAGTGATATGCAAGA
The DNA here is from genome assembly GCA_035546635.1 of Gammaproteobacteria bacterium. NCBI lineage: Bacteria > Pseudomonadati > Pseudomonadota > Gammaproteobacteria > Gammaproteobacteria bacterium. The sequence goes on along the minus strand of DASZWJ010000033.1, from coordinate 15,505 downwards.
GTGACCATCCATCTTTTGTCAGCCGAGCATCCAATTGACCATAGTGCGCTACATCTTCGGGTGTCAACCAACCCAGCCGCGCTTTATGATGAGCCCTACTCCAGCCCCCCCATATCTCTCCATGAATAGGGATGTAATCCCTCAGATACTTTTTTGCCAAAGGAATATGAACCGTTTGTGGATCTAGAACATACTCACGTAAACTAGTTGGAGATAAAACCTCTGTGCTATATTTCTTACAGGGAGTTGCTTCAAGCCGAGTTTCTTCAAAAATGCCCAGTTCTACCAATGTCTTACCAAAATCCTCAGACCTAAGCACCCGCCCTGCAATCTTAAATCCCATGTCCTGGTCTGAAGAAAGACCGGCCAGTTTAGCCGGTTGATATAACTCAAAAAAGCGATCAAATAATTCTGCTAATTTTACGTTTGGGTCGACATCATTCACCGGGTATTCGCGGTCGTTTATTTTTAATATTACTTTCACTGCTTATTTTCTCCACTTTTTTAAAAGTTAATAAAAAAAAATTAACTTACACTCATAATAGATGCATCTTACATTAAGGGTAATATGGATTAATTAAGAAAAGATTAAGGGCGCCTCTAGAAATTGATCTTTTCGCTCAATACGGCGTTGGATTAGATTTTAAAATCCTCATTTATTCCCGTATTAACTCCGGTTTTAAAATCTAATCCGCCTTGTCTTGGGCGAAAATCTCTGATTTCTAGAGATGCCCTTAATTGAAAAGATGCGCGCGCGATTCTTAAATGTACAAAAAACTAAAATCCATTTAGCAGTTCGCAAAGGTTTTTCCATGCATAAATTAATATTCGCTTAAGAGTATGCTGGTAGATTGGTGAAACACTTTAACCTAAATACTTCTGTCGTGAGCATAAGTCCCAAGTTGTTTTGCATGAATATAACCGCTAATATATCCTTCACGGATGACTTAAGACGCAAGAGTGAACTCTAACCATGGCCAATCTAGTTACTTCTCAATGGGCAATGTGCCCACCCAAATATTTTGGTGTCGAATATGTTATAAATCCCTGGATGGAAGGACAAGTTGGACGCGCCAAGAATGATGTTGCACAGCAGCAGTGGCAAGCATTATATGAATTAATTTCGGCGCGTGCCAAGGTACATCTGATTCCAGCGATACGCGGTTTACCTGATATGCCGTTTACGGCTAATGCTGGCTTGGTGCTGGGGAAGATTTTTGTGCCTTCGGCCTTTCGTTTTCCGCAACGGCAGCCGGAGGAACACTTTTTCATTCAGTGGTTTCGCGAGCAGGGTTATAACATCGTCGATTTACACGGTGAAGGCACATTTGAAGGCGAGGGCGATGCGCTGTTTCAACCCGGGGAAACTTTGTTATGGGCAGGTTATGGCGTGCGTACAGCCTTGGAAGCGCATCCGCGATTATGTGAGATTTTTGATGTAGAAGTGGCTTCGTTGAGGTTGGTGGATCAGCGTTTTTATCATCTGGATACGTGTTTTGCGCCCTTGGCGGATGGACGCGTGGTTTATTATCCTCCCGCCTTTGATCAACCTTCTCTAGAATTACTGCATGCGCGAGTTCCGCCGCATAAACGTTTGGCCGTTAGTGAAGAAGATGCGCTGAATTTTACTTGTAATGGTGTGGTGTGCGGGGAGGCTTATATTTGCAATCAACCGACAGACGCCTTCCGGCAGCAGCTTAAATCCTGGGGTTATGAAGTCATTGCTACGCCGTTAACCGAGTTCATGTTGGCTGGGGGTGCTGCTAAGTGTTTGAGCTTGTGCCTGACGCAAGATGTGCCGGCAACGACTACTCCGGGCCCGCATTTTAGCTCAGCGATTGCCGATTGCACGATCGAGCTACAAGGGCATATTTTAGATAATGGCTTGATGAATCAGGTTCTCGATGCGATTACCGATGCAGGCGGTAGTTTTGAGATACCCCGCCTGAAGGCGGGGTTGCGTCACGATCAAGAATCTTTGGCGCGTATTCATGTCTCTGCGCCCACAGCAGAAAGGCTACAGGTTTTGTTGCAAAAGCTGTTGCAATTGGGTGCACGGGTTGCGGGGGAAGTTTAGGTTCATCCAGTTAACTGTCTCCTGAGCAAAGCGAAGGATGACAGTTCAACACATTCCAAGGCTACTAAACGGATTATACCAAGCCATTTGCTCAGCGATATCCTCTTTACAAGTAGCAAGATTATTTTCAAGTTCCTTTAAACGCTCTACATCAATTAAATGACTAGACTGTAATTCTGTTAAAGTTTCTCTATGTTCAGCTAAAGCAAACCGCAAACCTCCGACTTGCGAACCTGCTAATTGTTCTAACTGCATATTTGATTTTTCCAGCTGCTCTAACTTTGTGCTTAATCTGTCCATTCTTTGTAAAGTTTTGCTGTCAGTAAGACTCGTATATTTCTTAGGTTTTGTTTCTGATGCTGTGGTTCCAGATAGTGCGCGATCAACCGATCGAAAAAATCCAGTAGTCATTTTGCTCAGAGATGCTCCTAACATCAAAGGAGTCCCTACTTGCGATGCAATGGGCACAGGTGATTGACTAGGTATTTGAGTGGGTAGCACTTCAGCGGAATCTGCTATCGAGGGAACAGTCAAAGGAATAATCACAGGTGCGGGAGTTTGAGGAGGTATCGGTGTTAAGGGAGTTGTTTCAGCTTTAAGTGCCTCGCCAGACTGTGCTATGTGGCGGGTCAATAATTCAGCAATGGTATCCTCATGTTGTTCAGTAGCGAATTGTTGCATTTTCTGTAATTTCTCTAGCCTGACACTTTCTTGACCGGGTACAAATTTAGCTTCTAGTAATTCTTTGACTAGAGTGAACTATCCATGAAGAATTGGTGATAGCAAAAATTCATTTATATATTCGCCGCTGATAGGGACACCTGTTGCCAGAATAGCTTGTACAAATGGTGTTTGATTACTTTGAATAGCCCTATACAAGGGTTCGAAAAAATATTTGCGATTAACTTCTGGTGAGATTTGCTGCAGATGAGAGTGCAATATCGCTTTAAATCTATCTAGATTGCCATCATCATAGGCTTTAATCAAATGGTCTTTTCTGAGCGGCCTATTTAATTTAATTGCCAGGCTAATTACATGTTCTGAAATATATTCCATGTCTGGAAAGGGAACTTTTTCTCCTTGGCTGGTAACTTTTCCTGTTAAGGGTTTAAGAATGTTTTCATTGATACTTTTATCTGCTGCTAAGGGAGGGTTTTCAAAAATATTTCTGATGCCAATAAAAAGTTTATTATCGATAATCCACAGACACTTTACAGAATTTACAAAAAAATTGATTGCGGATGGATCATTACTTTTAACAAGTGTCGTGACGGTATTGTAAAAATCGATTCTGTTGGCTTCATATTTAGGTGTATCTGGAAGCACTGCTAGTTGATTCATTAGTTCTATTAATTTCTCTTGCATTCTATGTGCAACCAGATAAGAAAAAATACCGTGTAAATTTTCTTCTTTCATAAACCAGTTTTTAATGTTTCTTTCGGAGTAAGTATGCCCATCTTCTGCTACCATACAGCGGTCATTTAATATCACTCCAAGCGAAATGGGGCATTTAAAATCTTCTAGATAAGTGAGCTCACCTGATAGTTTTCTTTGTTTAATTTTGATATCTTTTTTTGTCTCTTGTGCCATGAATGATCTCTCCAATTAATTTTTTAGGTATTTCAGAGGGGTAAGTAGTTACTTTTTCAGCGCTGATGAGTTGTATCTGGAAATAATCTCTGTTATACCTAGCCCTCATTTGCTTTTAATATTTTGTAACTATTCAGCACATTGTTGGAAGTCGCACAAAACGGTCAGATTTTTCCTAAATTTTTAGGGGTGAGATTGGGAAAATATGGCTGTTTCAATCCTGTGGTGAATAGTTATAATATTTTTTGGTAGTGGAGATTGTCGTTTCTGGACTATTGTATAGTCAGCAAATCAGGTGAGTCTATGCTAAAAGTTGGTTTAACAGGCGGGATTGGCAGCGGTAAATCTACTGTGGCCAGTTTGTTTGCCAAATTGGGTGTGCCGGTTATTGATGCGGATATCATTGCCCGTGAAGTCATTGCAGATTCTATAATCACAAAGGAGATCATGCAGCATTTTGGCAGCCAGGTATTGCATGAATCCGGTAGCCTTGACCGTCAAATTCTCCGCAAAATTGTTTTTGAACAGCCTAAAGAACGGCGTTGGTTAGAAGCATTGTTACATCCGCTGATTATCACTGAAATGCAACGTCAGGTGGATAAGCTTCAATCTCCGTATTGTTTATTGGTTATACCTTTATTGATAGAAGCGACTTTGTCTTATGCTTTGGTGGATAGAATTTTGGTAGTGGATACTTCCGAAGGGATACAGATTAAACGCACCGAAGCGCGAGATCACCTAACGGCGGAAGAAGTACAACGCATCCTGGATTCACAGGCCACACGCGCGCAACGCTTGCAGCAAGCAGATGATGTGATCGTTAATGCTGGAGATTTAGAGACTTTGGCGGCAGAAGTTAAGCAGTTACATCAGCATTATTTGGCGCTTTCTTCGGGCTTTTCTGCGGGGGAAGATGAGTAGCAAATATTGGAGGAAAGCTTATGTCTATTTCCAAATTACGTAATTTCACTTTCCTAGATCGCTGCCTGATGCAATTTGATCAAAGCCTGCGTACTTTGTTTAATTCGCCGTCATCGATCAGACCCAATCCTGCAGCTAACCTTGAGGAGCCTGCATTATCAAGCGCAGAACGCAAGCACAGTGCCGGTTTGCTGCGCGTGAACCATGCCGGTGAAATCAGCGCACAAGCGTTATATCAAGCCCAGGCGTTGATGTCGCGTTCGACTGAGGTGGCACGTTCTTTAGAGCAATCAGCTGAGGAGGAAAACGATCATTTGGCTTGGTGCAACCAACGCCTGCAGGAATTGGGTGCACACCCGAGTTATTTAAATCCATTCTGGTATTTGGGTTCATTTACAATTGGTTTAGTGGCAGGATTAGCGGGCGATGCATGGAATTTAGGTTTTGTGGCTGAGACAGAACGCCAAGTGGTCAATCATTTAGAGCGGCATTTGCAGAAATTGCCGGCAGCTGATAGCAAAAGTCGGCATATATTGCAAAAGATGCAGGAAGATGAAGGGCATCATGCTTCGGTAGCGATGACAGCCGGTGCAGTGGAGTTGCCGGAAGCCATTAAATTTTTGATGAAATGTTTTTCTAGGGTGATGACTCGGACGGCTTATTGGGTATGAGAGATTTTCTCATTTTTCTCTTACAGCTTTGGCCTTTTTCCTTCTCCCACAAGGGGAGAAGGAAAAAGGCCAAAGCTGTAAGAGAAAAATGAGGCGGGTTGTCTTTTTTCAAACACATCCACTCAAAAACCTTCTAAATTCCGTCAACTCAGGATATTTAGCGCTCACCTCCAACACATAATTCAACGTGCGTGGAATATCATTCAAATAAATATCATTGCCATCGCGATGCCATTTCCTAGCAAAAATATAAATCGCTTTTAAATGACGCTGAATACCCATCCAGTCAAACCAACGTAAAAATTGTTGGCTAGAACCTGCAGGCAAGAGTGCAGCGTCTACCGCTAACTCATAATAAAACAATGCCCATTCTTCAACCTGCTCAGGTGGCCAGGCGAGATAACAATCGCGCAATAAAGAAACCACATCATAAGTGATAGGTCCCATCAAAGCATCCTGAAAATCAATAATGCCCAGATCCCCATCGGCCAGTTGCAATAAATTGCGGGAATGATAATCACGATGCACGCAGAGTTGCGGTTGGCTGAGTGCAGATTGAATCAGTGCTTGAAAAGTTTCCGTCAGCAAAGTTTGCGTCTGTTCAGTTAAATTTAATTGCAAATGCGTCAACAAATACCAGTGCTGGAAACGTTTTAATTCTTCGGCAAATAAAGCAAAATCAAAGATCGGGAAATGCCAGCCATTGTCTTGATGGCAAGATTGAATAAGTAATAATTTTTCCAATGCTTGCTTATACAAACGGTCGACATTACTTGAATTTAACACATGGAAAAACAGATTATCGCCCAAATCAGTTTGCAACATAAAACCTTGGTCTAAATCTGCTTGAATCACCTCAGGCACTTTTAAACCCTGTTTGGCAAATACTTTTGCCAGTGCAACGAAAGAATGACTATTTTCCAGCTCGGGGGGTGCATCCACAGCAATAAAGGTTTTGTCATGGAGTTTGATGCGAAAATACTGACGAAAACTGGCATCACCCGCCAAAGGCGTCAGCTTGATAGGGTTTTCAGATAAATGGCGGCTAATCCAGTGTTGGAAGTTAGCTAATCTTTCGTGTGTGGGTAAGGGTGAGATCATATGGCTGCGGCTAGGTACGTCCTGCATCGATAATAAAGCTTTGTTTAGTACACATACGACTATCGTCAGCTGCTAAAAATAACGCCATACGCGCAATATCCTCTGGAACCAGCTTTTGTTTTAATGCTTGAGATTCCAGCAATTCTTGTTCTGCTTCCGGCGTCAGCCATTTCTCAAGTTGGCGTTTAGTCATCACCCATCCTGGCAGAATGGTATTGACGCGGATGCCGGCAGCACCGAATTCTCGTGCTAGTCCTCGGGTTAAGCCGACAATGGCAGCTTTCGCTGTCATATAGCCAATGTAATCACTGTTTTGTGCCAGAATAAAACAGTTAGAGCTGAGATTAATAATCGAGCCGCCATCTTGCTTTATCATTGAAGGAATCACACTTTGTGCCGCAAAAAACTGGTGATCCAGATTCACACGCATGATATTACGCCATTGTGCTTCTGTAACTTCTAATGAATGATGGCGTTCGTCGCTGGCGGCATTATTGACCAAGACTTGAATCCCGCCTAAAAGGTCATTGGCATGATCGATCGCTTGTTTAAGCGCTGTCACATCGCGGAGATCACAGGGGATAAATAACGGTTCTGGCAAATTCTGTTGTCTGAGGGTGTTGAGCAATTGTTGGGCGCTGGTTTCATCAATATCTATGAAAGCCACTCGACTGCCTTGCGCGCAAAATTGGCTAACAATGGCTGCCCCTATACCGGAAGCGCCGCCAGTGATGAAAACACCGCGGCCTTTTAAACTAGGATAATTCGCGTATTGTGTCATAAAAAACCTTGGCATTTTGCGCTACTGTGTCAGGGGAATCACCTGGAGCATATAAATTGGAACCCAGTCCGAAACCTCCTGCGCCTGCTTGCATGTAATGTGGCATAGTCGTGGGGGTGATACCGCCTACCGGCAACACAGGAATATCTGCAGGTAATACTGTTTTAAACGCCTTTAGCATAGCCGGAATCGGTGCTGGAAAGAGTTTTAGCGCATCGGCGCCGGCATTAATCGCTGTGAAGGCTTCTGTGGGGGTGTAGAATCCGGGTATGCAATATAATCCTTCTTCTTTTGCTGCCTGGATAATGGTGGTATCGGTATGCGGCATGACAATAAGCCTGCCGCCGCGCTTTTTGACTTCATAAACCTGATCGACATGGGTTACCGTCCCTGCGCCGATGAGCGCACGGTCTTGAAATAAATTGCTTAATAATTCCAGACTGTTCAGTGGATCGACAGGGGAATTCAGTGGCACTTCGATGCAGGTAAATCCTGAGTTAACCAGGATAGTGCCAATGGCAGGTACTTCCTTGGGGGTAATACCGCGTAATATGGCGATTAGGGGACATTTGGCTAGGGTTTCTAGTAGTTCCATGATTTTATGTATTGTTCTGAGGGTGGGTGAGAGGTGTATGCAAGATTAGATGAAATGAGGATAAAACTCAAACGGTACTTTCTCCAAGAATCTCAGGATGACCAGATTAATAAAGCCAAATGCCAGCGAAAGCTGGCATTGAGGCTATTCTGTTAGGGTTTTTAGTAGGGTTTGACCACCACCTTAGTTCCAATATCGATAAAGTTTCTGGTTAACCATAGTGCAGCGCTAGGTACGACTCTGATGCAGCCGTGGCTAGCATTGCGGCCTGGAGGAACTTCATTGGAGCCATGTATCGCATAGTTACCAGAAAAAAACATGCAATAAGGCATGGGAGCCCCACCCCCCGGGATGGGGAACTTCGAGGATTTGCAGCTTGCACTGCCTTTGCTCAACACATGAAACACACCAACTGGTGTATGACAACTGCGTCCTAAATCGCGACAATAACTTGATCCACCTGAAGCGCGTCCAGTACCTACTAGCTCGCCATTATCAAAAGCTGACCAGCTATGTGCTTGGGGATCAAAAACAAATACTTTTTGCGCAAATGCAGGCGCAGTGACGATGAGAGCCAATAATGCAGTGGCTGCAAGTATGATATGTTTAATTGTTTTCATATTCTTCCTCTCTGAAGTCTGGGATTTCCATAAAGTGTTGTTGTCATATTAAAAAATATAGAACAAGTTGAGAGATTTTCTTATGTTTGTGGAAAAGATCTGATAACTATTTGAATGGAAAAGAATTTTAAACAAAAACATTTACCTCTCTTGCGAGCAGGTGATGGTTGGAATTCGCTTTAAATTTGGATATAGGAAACTTCAAGAAATAAAGGCATCATATGTCAACAAACATAGTATTAAGGATCATCCTGAATGAGCCAAACTTATTTTAAACCCACAACTTTAATATTATTAACCCCGCTGGTGCTATGTGCATGGGGGTTCAGCTGGCCGATTATGAAGCTGGCGCTGCCGGCAGTTCCGCCCTTGTGGTTGGCTGTATTGCGCTTGGGTGTGGGTACACTCACTTTGTTTATTATTTTATGGGCGTCCGGTCGAAAATTTTTACCGAATCGTCAGGATTTACCTTTGCTGTTTTCAGTTGGTGTTTTACAAATGGGCTGTTTTACCATGCTGATTATGTTGGGATTAATGCATGTAGAAGCTGGACGTAGCGCTATTCTGACGTATACCACGCCTTTGTGGGTGACGCCGATTGCCGTGTTGTTCTTTAAAGAACATTTATCCAAGCTGGCATTGTTGGGAATTATTGTGGGCATCCTCGGTGTGTTATGCATGTTTAATCCTTTGAGTTTCAATTGGCATGATTCTCTAGCCTTGAAGGGCAATGGGTTATTATTGTTAGCCGCTTTTATTTGGGCTATGGTGATTATTCATGTGCGTTTTGGTATACACCATCGCAGTCCCTTGGAATTGGCGCCTTGGCAAATGCTTTTGGGGACACTTTTTGTATGGATGATGGCACTTATTTTTGAACCTAAGCCTGCAATTGATTGGTCATGGCATTTGGCATGGCAAATCGCCTATTTGGGACCTATCGCCAGTGCTTTTGCTTATTGGGGGGTGATTGAGCTGAATCGGCAGTTACCTGCGATTACGATTTCGTTGTTGCTTTTGGCGGTTCCAGTTATTGGTCTGCTGAGTTCTGCAGCGATACTGGGTGAAGCAATTAAAATAAATACTTTGATTTCTATGATTTTGATATTGGTAGGTATTGCTTGTGTGGCAGTTTCGCGGTTTTTGGAGTATCGCAAGCTGTCATCAGACAGGTGATTTTAAACAAACTCCGTACGCGCACAGCACCAAATATCTATCTTTTGTGCGCCTGCTTTTTGTAATACCCGGGCTAATTCTCCAACCGTCGTGCCGGTCGTCACCACATCATCCACAATTGCCACATGGCTGGCCAGAATAGGGCTATTAATAGAAAAAACCTGCCGCATATTACGCTTCCGCTCATTTGCAGGTATCAGAGCTTGCGGTTGGGTGGCAATCTGTCGTTGGCATTGATGGATACTTAAGGGGATATGCAGTTTTTTGTGTAGCGGTCTGGCTATTTCTAACGCCTGATTGTAACCGCGTTCGCGCAAGCGTTGTGGGTGCAGTGGCACGGGAATAATCAATTCTGGTCGGTAGTTTTGTGGATAGTAATCAGCAACGACAGTCGCAAGTAAGTTGCCAAGAATTTCTGCATAGGTGAATTGATTGCCAAATTTCAACGCCAGCACTAAATGGTCAAGCGGCGGTTTGTAGGCAAAGGGTGCTAGCAAAATTTGGTAGAGGGGAGGTGCGCGCAAGCAGTTGCCACAGGGTCTATTTTCTCCCATCAAGGGTCTGGCACAGCGTGGGCAGGCGTTTTTAATCCAAGGCAGTTCGTCAAGGCAAAGTGTACATAATGCGGCATTGGTTGTAGGATTGCGACAAAGTGCACACAGAGGGGGGAGCAGCCAGTTGCAGGCTGTTTTTAGCCATTTCATGGTGTTTATTTCTCAAGTGGGAATCTTTCTTTTAATTTACCTCTCCCCTGGTGGCTATCCCTCAGCTTTGTTGGGGACATTGTGGGAGAAGAACCGCAATAAAAAGATTATTTTTACTCACCATATCACTTTCAACAATACCGTAAAAAATGTCTATCTTTACTAAAACTGCTATAAAAAATGCGGCCAACTACGCCGCTGCCACCTATGATAGCGTTGCAATTATTGCACGCGAAGTAGCACGGCGCTTGGATGCACGTTTGGATTTTATGCGTATCCAGCCGCAGGTTATCCTCGATCTGGGTGCAGGTACTGGCTATAGCAGTGGTTTTTTAGCAAAACGCTATCCCGAAGCGCAAATCATCGCTGTAGATTTTGCAGAATCCATGCTTAAGCAAGCCCAAAAAAATCATAGTGCACAACCAGAAATTACCTGGATTTGTGCGGATGCTGAACAATTACCCTTGCCGGAGTTTTCTGTAGATTTAGTCGTGTCCAATTTCATGCTGCCTTGGTGTGAAGATATAGAAGCTGTTTTAGCAGAAACACAAAGGGTATTAAAACCCGGTGGTTTGTTATTATTTTCCACACTAGGACCAGACACCCTGCAGGAGCTTCGCGCAAGTTGGGCAGAAGTGGATGAGATGGCGCATGTACATGTGTTTTTTGATATGCATGATATTGGCGATGCGATATTGCGCGCGCATTTGGTAGAGCCGGTGATGGATAGAGAGGTGATTATGTTATCCTATGCTAATCCCCGCCAATTACTGCGTGATTTAAAGCTTTGCGGTTGGCAGAATTTGCTAGTGGAGCGACATCAATTTTTGACAGGGAAAAAGCGCTTACAAAAATTTTTAGAAAATTATGAGAAATGGCGAGATAAAGAATCGCGCTTCCCGGTGACTTATGAAGTGATTTATGGTCATGCTTTTTGTGTTGAAAAAAGATTTAACGAAAATATGCAGGAATTTAGTATTTCTGTAAGCGAGATCAAGCGTAGGAGGTGAATTCAATACCCCTTAAATCCCTTCTTGCCCACCCTTTTTCAAGGGGGGATATAATATTCCTAGGAACAAAACTATGCAACCCAACAACACCCAATGGCTAAAATGGGCCAGCGAATTGCAAGCCATCGCACAAAATGGTTTAACCTACAGTAAAAATATTTTCGACTTGCACCGATTTAAAGCCATATTAAAACTCAGCGCAGAAATGATGGCCGGACACACCAATGCCTCTCATGAGCATATTATCAATGTATTCACAGCGGAATCAGGTTACGCCACGCCAAAACTCGATGGTCGTGGTGTGGTATTTAAAGATAATAAAATTTTAATGGTGAAAGAACGCGCGGATGATCTTTGGTCATTGCCTGGCGGTTGGATTGATATTAATGAATCTGCAAGTAGCGCGGTTGTGCGCGAAATTCGTGAAGAATCCGGTTATGAAACCCGAGCCGTTAAATTATTGGCGTTACTGGATAAACAAAAACAGGATCATCCTCCAGAATGGCCGCATGCCTATAAATGTTTTTTTCTATGCGAATTAATAGGCGGTAGTCCGCAAACCAGTGATGAAACGTCAGCGGTGGATTTTTTTGCTAAAGATGAACTGCCGGAATTATCGATCAATCGAGTGACTAAGGCGCAGATATTGAGATTTTTTGAACATTATACACATTTGGATTGGCCGACGGATTTTGACTAGTCTACTCCACCTTTTAAGGCTAGGGTATGCACACATCTTTCCTTAGCCTGGAAGCTAAGGAAAGATGTGTGGATACCCTAGCCTTTTAAAGAGGGGTGCTGCAGTGATACAAAGAACACCTAAATATGGCGTCCCCAAGGGGATTCGAACCCCTGTTACCGCCGTGAAAGGGCGATGTCCTAGGCCTCTAGACGATGGGGACGAGGCGCAAGAGCGGGTGGGTGTAACGGGCCCGGAGGCCGAAATCAAGGCGCGGAAACGCCCGCAAAACCTAGCTGAGCACCGTTCCGGCAGCCGATGCGGCGTCGTCGATCTGCAGGCGCACGCTCTCGCGGCCGTTGTAGTGGTCGATCCGCAGCGCGCCCGCCACATGCAGGATCGGCTTGGCTTGATCGAGCAGTGCCGGACCGAGCGCTGTCTGGCTGGCGCGGAAGGCGATTGCCTCGATCCGTCCCCTCTCCTGCCCGACCAGCGTGCAACGAACGTGGCCGTCACCCACCGGCTGGGCATAGTCGACCCGCACACCGGTCAGGGCGAAGCGCGGCAAGGCGTTGCCCGCGCCGAACGGACCGGCGCGTTCGATCATCGTGACGAGATCCTGCGTCGCCGCGCCCGGCGTCAGGGCCGCATCGATGCCGAGCTCGCGGATGGCGGGGGCTGCGCCAAGCTGCGGCGCCACGCGCTCGTCGAGGAAGGCCGCCAGCGCGGCGAGCCTCTCGCGCGCCACCGTCAGGCCGGCCGCCATGGCATGACCGCCGCCGTTGATCAGCAATCCCGACTGGCGGGCAGCGATGACCGCGGCACCGAGATCGACCCCGCGCACCGAGCGGCCGGAACCCTTGCCGACGTCGCCGTCCATGCCGATCACAAAAGCGGGCCGGCCGTAGCGCTCGACCAGCCGGCTCGCCACGATGCCGATCACACCGACATGCCAGCCGTCGCTCTCCACCACGAGCGCCGCCGGAAGCCCCTGGCGCTCCGGACCGTAGGTGCGTTCGATGTGCTGGATCGCCTGATCGAGCACAGCACGCTCGATCGCCCGACGCTCGGCATTGAACTCGTCCAGCCTGAGCGCCAGCGCGCCCACCTCGTGCGGATCGTCGCTGGCCAGCAGACGGGCGCCGAGATCGGCCTGGCCCACCCTGCCGCCGGCATTGACCCGCGGCCCGAGCAGGAAGCCGAGATGGTAGGCGCCCGGCGGCTCGCGCAGGCGCGCCACATCGGCCAGGGCGGCGAGGCCGGCATTGGCACGGTCCGCCATCACCCGCAATCCCTGGCGCACCAGCGCACGATTGATGCCGGTGAGCGGCACGACATCGGCCACGGTCCCCAACGCCACGAGATCGAGCCACCGCCGCAGATCGGGCTCGGGCCGCGTAGCGCTGTACCAGCCGACGGCGCGGAGGGCGCGATTCACGCCAACGGCGAGCAGGAAGGCAACGCCTACCGCCGCGAGCTGCTTGTGGGGACTCGCATCATCGAGCCGATTGGGATCGACGACGGCCAGCGCCGGCGGCAAGGCAATCTCGGCCTGATGGTGATCGATCACGATGACATCGAGGCCGGCCTGCCTGGCTTCCGCCAGCGGTTCGTGGGCGGTGACACCGCAATCGACCGTGATGACGAGCGCCGTCCCTTCTTCCTTGAGCTTGAGCAGTGCGGCCGTATTCGGGCCGTAGCCTTCCTTGCGCCGATCCGGGATGTAGATGCCGACATCGGCGCCGACGCTGCGGAAGAAGCGCAGCAGCAGGGCCGACGACGTCGCGCCGTCCACATCATAGTCGCCGAATATGGCGATCCGTTCGCTGGCCTGGATCGCCTTCACCACCCGTTCGACCGCGACATCCATGTCCTTGAGATGCGACGGATCAGGCAGGAACTTGCGCAAGGTCGGTTCGAGAAAATCCGGCACGCCTTCGAGATCGACCTCGCGGGCCGCCAGCAACCGGCAGATCGCCTCGGGCAAGCCATGGCGCTGCGCCATCGCCAGCGCGATCCGCTCATTTGAAAGCCGTTCCGCCCAGCGTCGGCCGGTGAGCGATCGCTCGACACCGAGGAAGGCGGCGCGGATGGTCCGGACTTCGGAAGACATGCCGCCAATGTACCTGCCAGTCGCTATCGCGCTACTGCGTCTGCGCGCAAGGGCTGTGGGCAAAGTGGCGGCGGCGGACGCCTGCTGTTACCACTTCCATTCGAACGGCCAGAGGCGCAGGACGGCGATGTTGACGCGCTTAGCTTTCACCCCGCCGATCTGCAGCGTAAGCGCCTCGCCCTTCACCTCGACCTGCACGCTCTCGCGCGTGCCGGGGCAGTTGGTCGCCCGGTCGGGCCCCAAGATCGGCAGGCGCTTGCCGTCCTGGATCGCATCGATCCAGCCGGTCTCCGACAGGACGATGCGGTAGCGACCGGCGGGAATGTATTCGAGCGTGACAATGCCGCCATTGCCACTGTCGCTGCCGCGCGCCGGCGCGACCGGATAGATCACATCGGCGACTGGCCGCAGCTTCAGCGCGAAGACGCCCTCCTTCGGCAAGGACTGCGCATTGTCGATGGGCGGGATATAGGCCGAGAAAGGGTCGGGGTCCCGGGCCACCGCCGAAGGCAGCAGGCCGCACGCATCCTGGGCCGCGGCCGGCAGCGCCAGCCACGACAACATTGCGACAGCCAAGGCGCTCCCTGCTTTCTTCATGCCGGTCGCGTTGCCCGGCGTGTCTGCGGCCGGGTCCGCGTCCGACAAGAATGGCTAAGCCCAGCTCGGCAGGCCAGTCTTTATCGAGAAATTGTGATGGGCGGAAACCCACCTGACCGTGCCGGTCTTGGAGCGCATGACGATCGAATGCGTCTCCGCGCCGTTGCCGAAGCGTCGCACGCCCTTCAGCATCGAGCCCGAGGTGACGCCGGTGGCGGCGAACATCACATTGCCCTTGGCCATGTCGGTCATCGAGTATTTGCGATTGAGATCGGTGATGCCCCACTTGCGGGCGCGCGCCTTCTCGTCGTCGTTGCGGAACAGAAGCCGGCCCTGGATCTGGCCGCCGATGCAGCGCAGGGCCGCCGCCGCCAGCACGCCTTCCGGCGCGCCGCCCGAGCCCATGTAGATGCTGATGCCCGAGTCGCCGGTCGAGGTGGCGATGACGCCCGAAACGTCGCCGTCGCCGATCAGCATGATGCGCGCGCCGGCTTCGCGCACCTTGGCGATCAATTCGGCATGGCGCGGCCGGTCGAGGATGCAGACCACGAGATCGGACACGTCCACCTTCCTGGCCTTGGCGAGGTCCTTCAGGTTGGCGGCCGGCGTCTTGTCGAGATCGACGACGCCGTCGGGCAAGCCTCCGCCCACCGCGATCTTGTCCATGTAGACATCGGGCGCGTTCAAAAAGCCGCCGTGCTCGGCCATCGCCATGACGGCAAGCGCATTGGGCAGGCCTTTCGCCGTGATGGTGGTGCCTTCGAGGGGATCGAGCGCGATATCGATCTTGGGACCGCCAGCGCCCACTTTCTCGCCGATGAAAAGCATCGGCGCCTCGTCGCGCTCGCCCTCGCCGATCACCACCGTGCC
>DASZWJ010000032.1 GCA_035546635.1 Gammaproteobacteria bacterium | reverse complement strand
TGTCGCCCACAACCTTACCCACACTTCGCCCACAGATAATATTGATAATATTACTATAAAATTTTTACTTATTTGGGTTAGGTGATTTCTGAGTCAACGTTGGAGCCTCCTAAAGTTAGGTAAAATGATGAGGCAACGCGGTACAACATAATCCCGATTATTAATGTAGCTATAGGTACCGCAGCCGCTAGAATTGACTGGGCTACAGATGGTTCCATATACTGCAGAGGAAAGATACTTAAAAACCAACAACCAAAAGTTGTGATATTGATAATCAATAAGTTTAAAAATTGCGATTTACATTTTTTCTTTAATGAAGCCAAATTATTTAAGCGTGAGAGAAGAAAGAATATAGCCGCTATCAAAAAAATTCCGAAACAAAGCAAAGTTGCATCAATTTTCATCTCAAGCAAAGCAGTAAAGACAAAAGCTACCGCAGATATAATACACCAGGCAAATATTCCAACAAACCCGAGGGTAGATTCATTGCTTAATTTTTCCATGTTCAACCTCTAATTTTTCTTGGTCTTCGGGAAAGAATGGGCTATTAGTCTTTTCAAGCAGAGATAATGCATCGACAAATGGAAAGTAACAACTTGGTGGGCGATAGTGGGATCGAACCACTGACCCCTGCCGTGTGAAGGCAAATTTAACATATTCCTCAGTAAACCACCATGAACAACCATCAACAAATTTTCCTGTAATTTCAAGTTGTTATAAAAAATCCTCTTGTTTCTGATTGTATATGGTGTACTATTCCCGTGCATTACATTTGCACTTCATTTGCACTTCAGTTTTATCGGAGGATTAATTTGAAAACGAACATCAACTCTACGTTAGAATCTTGAGATAAGAGTAATCATAAAACCTCTATACAATCTGGAATTCCATCAGAGGTTCCTCCGGGGGGTTGATTTTTTTATATCCTTTAGGTTTTTTGGAAAAGCTGTAATGGTGGGCTACAAAAATAAAGGTATTTTCCATATACTATGGCTTGATAGAAAATTTACTCTATATGATCATGAATGAGTATTATTCTAATCACTGTTATTTCTCCAGCTTAATAACTTGGCAACAGCATTTGCCTTATGTTCTGGAGCTATGACAGTCAACTACCAACTTTTATATCCTGCATGATATGCTCAACGATAACACCCAGGGCATCATTGGAGAGAATAGTTTCGTGGGAACATGCTAAGTTAACTACAGTTAAGTTCTTCATGTATTTTTTCCATCCATTCGAGTCTTCTGTTAATAATAACTCATATAATCGATTGCAATCTACCCATTCGTCATTATGCATATTCACATTGTGTTTTCTTATAAGCTTATTCGCTTTAAATAAAGTAGCTGGAGGAGTATACTCCTCATATTTGTTATAGCGAGCCAACATTTCTAATTCTCTTGGGATTAACTCTTGTAATCGGCGCCCATAACTGGTAGGAAGTATATTTTCTGGAATCAACTTTATCATCTCAGGAATTGCTGCGTGATAAATTTCTTCAGGACACAAAATAGTAACTGCTGAATCAAGCAAATACAAATTAATGACTTTATCTCCCTGTTTAATCAATTGCTTGGCCATTTCATAAGCAATCACCCCACCCATCGACCAACCACCTAAAACATATTCTCCTCGAGGCTGAATTTCTTTAAGTTTATTTATATAATGACTGGCTAGCAATTCAAGTGAATCTATACACTCAGAGGGCATGCAATTCAAGTTATGTGATTCTATACCATAAACAGAGAAGGTATCCTTGAGCTTCTTAGCTAGATTATAATAAACTTCTGCCCCTGCCTGGGAAGGATGAACTAGAAATAGAGGCGAAACACTAGGCATCTGATTAAAAGCTATAATACCTTGCGGAAGATAATTTGATCGACTAACCTGCTCGTTATTATTAAGCTCCAAAATTCGTGCAAGCTCATGGGTTTGCTTTAATACATTATCGTTAAAATAAACCCATGTAACGGGTAGCTCCAATGTAAATGTTCGATTAATTTTTTCAATCATTCTTAACGCTCGAAGAGAGTTGCCACCTAAACCTAAGAAACTACTCTGCAGATTTAAATTTTTTTCATCAAAAATACTGAGCCAAATTTCATTAAGTTGCTCCGATATTTCTTGAGCAGAGAACTGTTTATCAACAGAGAATCTTTTAGGCATAGAAATAGGGAGCCCAGGTGTATTATTTTGCTTCAGCTTAGGCCACAGAATTTTCCGATCAAATTCATAAGTGGGCAAAAGTAATCTATTTCTTATTTCCTGAAAGTGAAGAGCTGCAAAATTGATATCAACATTTTCAATATATAATTTGGCAATAGTAGATAACACGGTTCCATTATTTATTTGTTCCATTAAGTCAATTGCAACACTTTCAGACAATTGACTATCTTCTAGTTCAATTGAAGAATCATTTAAAACCTGATTATACCAATAAGAGTAATCTTTTATTTCACTTATTGAAACTTTTCTATTCAATTTTTTTGAAATCCAAGTGTCTTTTGAGTCAGCAAATTTAAACTTCGCAAATTCCATTGAAAAATGCTCCAAAGAGGAATTATTTTTTTTAAAACAAGATAATATATTTACTAAATTTAAGGCATTCGATAAAGAAATAACTCCAGTTAAACAAGCAGCCAGACATTCCCCAAACCCTACAGCAATCATTTTTTCAGGAATAATATTTAAACCTATTAAAAAACAAGCTAAAGCATATTCACCTACAAACTTGGCAAGAGGTGAAAATGAATCTTGAATATCTATATTAATGTTCATGTTTTTTAAAATATTTAAACAGTTTTCAATCGAGCTTTTATAAAAAAGATGGTCACGCATCATTGTTTCTATATTTTTTATATTTACAGATTTAACATTAGACAAAACAAATGTTATTTTTCTAAAATTCGGAACATTTTTTTTTGTATTAATCATAAATTCTTCTTTTGCAATTTTCTCTATAGCATCTTCTATGTCTTTGCAAATTATGCATATTCTATTTTGAAAATGCTTCCGGCCAACTTGTAAAGTAAAAGCCACATCATCTAAATTATCGAACTTGTGGTCTAAAAAATAATCTAGCAAATTGGAAAAATTTTTATTCAATGAATTAACGGATTTAGCTGAAATACAAATAATTTTCGAGCGAGTATTTGGCTTTAATTTTTTAATACCTGGCGCTTCTTCCATGATTAAATGTGCATTAGTCCCTCCTACACCTAAAGAATTTACAGCAGCGCGATAAGGAATATGAGAATCTTGCTTTTCCCAGTCTGTCGTCGTTAAGTTCATATAAAATGGAGAACATTCAAAATCAATGTTAGGATTCGGTTCCGAAAAATTAATACTTGCCGGTAGAGTCTTATGTTTTAGTGCTAGCACCACTTTAATCACTCCAGCAACACCTGCCGCCACATCAAGATGGCCGATATTGGATTTAATTGACCCTAATGTACAAAAATTATTTTTTTGCGTATAGGCGCGAAAAGCTTGCGTTAACGCGCTGACTTCAATAGGATCACCGATGATCGTACCAGTACCATGCGCTTCAATATGAGTAATGGTTTCGATAGGTACCTGAGCTAAACTGATAGCCGTTCTAATGGCTTCCACTTGACCAGAAATACTGGGCGCTGTAAAACCTATCTTCCGTCTACCATCGTTATTGACTGCAGTAGATTTAATAATCGCTTCTATATGATCTCCCTCACTTAGTGCATCTTGTAATCGTTTTAGCACAATGATACCCACGCCACTGGTCATAACAGTTCCTGAAGCATTTTTATCAAAAGCTCTACATTTCCCATCTGGAGAATATACCAAACCCTCTTTATACAGGTAACCGACTGCCGGAGGCAGCAATAAAGTAATTCCACCAGCTAATGCCATATCACAATCATTATTTAATAGACTCATACATGCCAAGTGAATAGCGACTAGAGAAGTAGAACAAGCCGTTTGAATTTGAATGCTAGGCCCAGTTAGATTAAGCTCATAAGAAACGCGTGTGGCCAGTTGAGAAGTTTCTGCAAGGACACCAACTTCAAATGGACTAAGTTCCTGGCTTGAATCACTTTGTAAAAGAAAATTAAGATAGGAAATTGGATTATGCTTACAACCAGCAAATACACCGATTTTTCCAGAATAATTTTCTGGGTTATATCCAGCATTTTCCAACGCAGACCACGATTCTTCAAGAAAAATCCTATATTGCGGATCAAGCATCATAGCTTCTTCGCTACTATATCCAAAAAAACCGGCATCAAATTGATCATACTCAGGTAATACCCCACAGACCCTAACATAATCTTTATGCGTTATATATTCATCCGGAATACCCGAATTTTTAAGATCGGAAAGTGAAACTTGCTCCAACCCTTCAGTACCATTACAAAGCATTTTCCAAAAAAGATTAATGTTTTTGGCTCCAGGGAATCTACCTGACATGCCGACAATCGCAATATCTGACTCTAAAAAATTTTGTTCTGTAGTTTTCATATATTCACTCTATCATTAGTTAAAGAACAGCATCGAGAAGTGTATCGACCTTTATTCACGGCTAAATTGAAATGTCTTTCAGCATCGTTAATTGATGGAGAATTAATTTTTTTAATGAGAAGATTAACGGTAGGATACTGAAAAATAGTTAGCATATCCAAATGGTAACCCTTAGTCCGCAAACAATTATATAGTTTAGCTATTAACAACGAATTCGCTCCTAAATCGAAAAAATTTGCATCACGATCAAGCTCTTCCATTTTCAGCAAATCTTTCAATAGAGCAATCAGATCATATTCTATGTTTAAATAGCCTGGAGAATCATTGATGACATCGGTAGAATAATTTTCTAGAAGTTTTGTCTTGTCTACTTTTCCATTTATAGTCAAAGGAAATTTTGGTATAAATGTGAATTTATAAGGAATCATATAATATGGCAACGATGACGCCAAATAATCTCTTAGTTCGGTTATCGTTAATTCCTCATTACTTACTGATGTACAATAAGCAACTAATGATTTAATACCGCCTTCTGTTATAGGAAAAACTACAGCCTGATTGATCTGGGAATGCTGATTTAACAACCTCTCCACTTCCCCCAACTCTACTCTATAGCCATTTATTTTTATTTGATCATCTATTCGGCCTATATACTTAAATGAACCATTTTCTAGAAGACAACCTAAATCTCCAGTTTTATATATTACTGAGTAACCCTCTTCCAGCATAGAAAATGGATTAGGGATAAATTTTTCGGCAGTTAATTCCGGGCAATTGAGATAACCGCGAGCTACACAATGTCCCGAAATAAATATTTCTCCGATAGTCATTGGTTGAAGTGGCTGTAAAAATTCGTCTAGCACATATATTCTAGTATTCAGTCCTGGGCAACCAATTGTAATGTCATCAAAAGTTTCTCCAAAACCATAAGTAGATAATGTCACGCCAACGGTCGTTTCAGTAGGGCCATATTCATTATAAATTTTGTGACAAGGATATTTATGCAACCATTTTTTAACATGAGTTGAACTTGCATTTTCTCCACCCAAAACAATAGATTGTAATGCCACTAAAGAACAGTTGTTTTGTAAATCACACAATAAATTAAAAAAAGTAGGCACTAGTTTTACAATATTAATTCTATATTTTTCCAAATGCTTTAAGTACTTACAGGGATCACGCTTTGTTTTTTCATCACAAAATATTATAGTTGCACCAGATATCACAGGCAGCAGGAGGGTTGTTATTGTAAAATCAAAAGCCAATGAAGAAGAGCAATCAAACCTATCTCCTAGCTTAACATTTAAATATTTATTCGCCCATTTCAAATAATTCATTAAACTTCTTTTCTCTACCATTACGCCTTTTGGATTGCCGGTGGAACCAGAAGTGTAAATAATATAATTTAACTTCTGAGAAAAGAATTTTTCTAATTGAGAATTTGAATTATATTTTATGTTAGCAATATCATCAGCTTTTAAAATAGGACAACAGATAGTTCCTTTTAATTTATCAATTAAATTTTTATGAGTCAGCAATAAATGTGGTTTAGCATCAGAAAGAATATAACTGATTCTATCAGATGGGTATTCAGTATCTAAAGGCAAAAAAGCACCACCTGCCTTTAAAATAGCTAAGATACTAATTATCATATTCAGATCTCTTTCCATAAGCATAGCTACAATAAATTCACCTTGATTAGGATCGTAATAATCACGGATTATCATTGATAGAATAGTAGATTTTTGATCTAGTTCTTCATAAGTTAGAAATTTTCCTTTGTAAACTGCAGAAATTCCGGTAGGATTACGTTTCGCTTGCCAGTGAAATAATTCTGAAACAGTATTTTCAGCAAGTGAAAGTTCGTTTATTTTCTCTGAACCTCTCATAGATGCTCCTGTGCCTTGAATCGAAAAACTAGAAATAATCATACCTTAAATTTAAAAGTTTTTAACCGTGAAAACTACGGTTTACTTCATTGAGAAAGAATGTAATATATACGTTATGATTACAATATCTGACAAAACCATCCCTGCTCAAATGCTAGCTTATGTGTTAAGACCCGCTCATCACGGAGAACCCATTAATGCTTTTAAGGAAGAACGCGTTGATCTTCCTCCATTAGGAGCTAATGAGGTATTGATAAAGGTCATGGCTGCGGGAATTAATTATAACGGCGTATGGGCCGCATTAGGTAGTCCTTACTCGCCTACGTTCTTTCATGGCAAAAATTTTCATATTGCGGGTAGCGATGCCTCTGGAATTGTTTGGAAAATCGGAGAAGCACTGGATAAAAAAACATTACATTTTAAAGAGGGTGACCATATCGTTTTACACTGTGGTCAATATTGTGGCCATTGTGTTCAATGTAATGGTGGAGACCCTATGCTTTGCCCCTACCAAAAAATATGGGGGTATGAAACCCCTTATGGATCATTCGCAGAATTTACAGTGGTAAAGCCTTATCAAATTTTACCCAAACCCAAGGAGCTGAGTTGGGCCGAAGCAGCAAGTTATACGTTGGTGCTAGCAACCGCATGGAGAATGTTATTAGGCCATTACCCACATACCTTACGATCTTCACAGAATGTGCTAATTTGGGGTGCTTCAGGGGGTATAGGAACAATGGCAATTCAAATTGTTAAAAATGCGAATGCCAATCCAATTGCAGTAGTGTCTTCAGAGGAGCGTGGACAATTTTGCTTACAAATCGGCGCTAAGAGTTTTATCAATAGGAATAATTTTGACTGTTGGGGAATAATGCCTAATGTAGGATCAAGCGATTATTTAACTTATATGAGTAAGGTAAAAAAATTTAAAAAAGCTATTTGGGACATTATTGGTACAGGCAATGAAATAGACATAGTGATTGAGCATGTAGGAGAGAAAACCTTTCCAGTAAGTTGCTACATTGCTAAAAAAGGTGGTTTAGTTGTTTACTGTGGAGCGACATCGGGATTTAATTTAAGTATGGATGCAGCCTATGGTTGGATGCATCAGAAACGGATTCAAGGTTCACATTTTGCCTCCACTTTAGAAGCTTTTTCCGCTAATGAATTAGTCTGTCAAGGGAAAATCAAGCCTTATCTCGGAAAAGTTTATAAATGGCAAGATCTGCCTCTGGCCCATCAACTGATGAAAGACAATCAACAGCTTTCAGGATGCATGGCTGTAGAAGTTAGTGTTTGAAATGCTCTATTTGAGGAAAACTTATGAAATCAGCAATTTTTATTACTCTAAGTATTGCAATGGGAATGTTATGCTTATTACCATCCGATATTTATTTACCAGCATTACCCCTCATTCAGCAATACTTTGATAGTAGCACCTCTTTGATTCAAATGACTCTTAGCGTATTTTTGCTCGGAACCGCAGCTTCACAATTTTTAATTGGCCCATTTGTTGATTTTTATAATCTAAAAGCTATCGGAATAGTATCTGTCACCATTTTCCTTATCGCAACTTTAATTTGCGCCATAACAACCTCTATCGAAGTCATGATTATAGCCAGATTTTTTCAAGCTTGCGGCGCAGGCTTTGCAGCAGTCATTTCTCGCGCCGCTGTTACTAAAAATTACGATTCACAAAAAGCTGCTCACGTTTATTTGATTATGAGTCCTATATTAGCAGTTTCGCCTGCAATTGCACCAGTAATCGGCGGAAATTTATCAAAATTTTTGGGTTGGAGATCCGTATTTATCTTCATTTTTATTTTAGGAATATTGATTTTAATAGGAATATGGAAATTTTTCGCGGTAAAACAAACTAGCTCCCCAGCTAAAGAGGATTTACATCCATTTAAAATAATTAAAAATTACTTAGACATATTGCGCAACAAATGCTTTTCTGGGTATTTGCTTACCCGTTGTGCCGTCGATGCTTCCTATTTTGCCTATATCACTGCTTCTCCATTTATATTCCACACCTTAGGCTATTCAACTATTCAAATTGGCAATTTTTATATTATTCCGATTATAAGCTTTGTTGGCGCCGCTTATTTAACGAAGCGCCTAATGGATAAATACAGTAAAGATCTATTAATGCTCATAGGCTTGCTCATTTCTATTTTTGGCGGAATTGTGTTATATTTGATCGGTATAACTCATTATTATTACGCTCTTCAGATCATCCTACCTGCAGCGATCATGACAGCAGGATATGGTTTCACTGGTTCATTGTCCTGGACCGAAGCCATGGCTCAATTTCCAGCGAGTCAATCTGGTTCCGTATCTAGTTTAATTGGTTTTTTCCCACTCATAGCTGCTTCTCTTGCAGCCGCCCTAGTTAATATTTTAACGCATGGCTCAGTTTCTCGTTTAGCCATATTTATGGTTATCTTACTCAGCTTAGCAACCCTTATTTTATTAAAAGTAATCAGATTTAAAACTGAAAAAAAACAATTAAAGATGAATTCAGATCCATACAACTAAAAAACCTAAATAACTAATTGACTTGGAATCCTTAGTTGACTATTCTTTCTAATTATAAGAGGTTTAATAAATTGATGAAGGATTCAAATGGAGAATCAGGATCGATTAAAAAATTTTAACGAAAATGCAAAATTTGCACAGTCAGTGTGTACTCGTTTTTTTATTGAAAATCGTTTAAATTATTTTAGTTTTGGTTCCCTAGATGAAAAAGGGAATTTTCGATGCTTTTTAACTAACCCAGAATGGTATCAGCATTTTGTTAGCGCGCAATACCCTATCTTTATACCAACCGCAAAAGATCCATCCCAGAAAAGTTATTTTTATCTTTGGTCTGAAGCTTTATCCCAACCAGTTGTTTCCAGCGCGTACAACAACTTTGGAATGGCTAACGGCATTACTTTTGTTCATAAAATTAATCTCATTACGGAATATTTTACCTATACTTCCATGCGAGAGAACCATCAAGCTATCAGTTTTTATCTTAATAACTTAGACGCTTTAAGAAGTTTTGCGGCTTATTTTAAAGAAAAAGCCAATAATTTAGCTTGGTCAATGGAAAAAAAATTAATAGTCCCTCCTAGTGATCATTATCCTCTAGAAATTAATTCTAATCTAGTTTATAAAGACACTTTCGATAAAAATCCTAATTTAAACAAAACAGAGCTACATTTGACCCTAAAAGAAATAGAGTGCATCAAATATTTACGAAAAAGTCTTACTGTTAAAGAAATTGCTAAAGCTTTATCGCTCTCTCCACGTACAGTTGAAGATCGTTTGAATATGATTCGAGAAAAATTAGGGTGCTACCGAAAATCTAACATCATCCCTAAACTTGAATCCGTCATGCCTCACATCTTGCTGATCGATTAATCTTTTCACCCCGTATTTTTCACGGTTGCACTCCTTACTCAAGTAATTAATAATTTCTACAAATTCATTGAAGGTAAAGAGTAATGAGTAAACCTATAACAAATCTTTCTTTATTGCCTCTTCAGGAAGATAGAGATTGGCACGTTTTAACGATTAGCGCTAAATCCCTACAGAACTTGTTGGAAGTAATAGAAAAATACATGAATTATCTGTTGACACATCCCGAGATCAATTTCGCTGATTTTTGTTATAACTCTAATTTACTTCAAAATCATTATTCTTATCGCTTAGCAATATGTGCGCAAACAGGAACTGAATGTGGCGAATTGCTAAAAAAACATGTACAGAAACAAAATTTAAAATCTTTTCCACAACTCAAGAAAATTGCTTTTTTATACACTGGAGCTGGTTCGCAATATACAGGGATGACCAAACAATTATACTTAAGTAATTCCATATTCCGTCATACTATAGACCAATGTCATGAAATTTTAGAAGAACTATTCAATATTTCACTTATTGATATCTTGTATTTAAAAAATGGAGAATCAATCAACGAAATTCTCCATACTCAAGTCAGTATATTCAGCATCGAAGTGGCTTTGTCTCGTTTATGGGAATCTTGGGGCATTATTCCAGATGCAGTCATGGGTCATAGCCTTGGGGAGTATGCCGCAGCATATAAAGCTAAAATGATTAATCTGAAAGACAGTTTAAAGCTTGTCGGTGAACGCGGTGGGTTAATGCAAAAACTCCCTGAAAATGTAGCGATGGTTGCCGCCTTAACGAATATAACGACTATCAAGAAGGTATTAAAAAATTTACTAGATCATGTAGCTATTGCAGCTGAGAACAGCCCATATAATACCACACTTTCTGGACGCAAAATATTTATCGAAGTCGCTAAAAAGCGTTTGGTTGAAGAAGGAATAGAAGTACAAATGTTGAATATCACAAGAGCCGGACATTCAGCGGAAATGGCCCCAATCCTTCCTGATTTTAGAAGATCATTAAATACCGTGGCTTTCTCACTACCTGAAATCAAGATAGTCTCTAATTTAACAGGCAATTTTATATCTCCTGAAATTCCTATCCAAAATGAATATTGGTGCCGGCAACTTTGCGAAACAGTTAAATTCAGTAAAGGACTAGAAACTTTGCAAGAAAATAATATAGATGCTTTTGTAGAAATTGGATCCAAGCCATTGCTAATCACTTTAGGCAAACAGTCTCTCAGTGAAACACAATTAACCTGGTTGTCTAGTTTACATATGGGCCAACCGGACTGGAAAAGTCTAGGAAATGCTTTATGTGAGCTATACATTAAAGGCATTACGATCGATTGGAAGAAATTTGATTCAGGTTATAAACGTTTAAAATCAAATTTACCAAATTTTATTAACAACTCAGAGGCCAACCATGAATAAAACTCATTTTTTATTTAAAATAGAAGAAATCTGTGAATTACCGGCTAATACGCTTAAAGGCGAAGAGGATTTAGTAGGATCAACTTTGATAGATTCGTTGTCTTTATTAGGCTTAATCGCTATGTTAGATAAGAATTTTGGCCTAAATCTGACCCTTAGTGAAATGCTTTCAATTGGAACTGTTAATAATCTCTACTTTAAAGTCTCTGAAAGAGTGGGAACTAATTAATGAGCCATAATCCTTTAAGCTTAGCTGGAAAAACTATTCTTGTTACCGGGGCTTCCTCAGGTATAGGACGAGAAACTGCGATTTTGCTTAGTAAATTAGGGGCTAAAGCTATTTTAATTGGCCGTGATAGCAAAAGATTGAAACAAACAGAAAGTATGATGCAACATAATGAACATATCACTTTAGAATTAGATTTAACGAATTACGACATGGCCTTTGATACACTCACAAAAGTATGTAATAAAACGAAACCATTGGATGGTTTAGTACACGCAGCGGGAATACAAACTACTGTTCCTCTGCAATTTACCAGTTTGGAAATTATCCAAGCTGCCCTCCAATCTAATTTAATATCTTCTTGCTTATTAATGAAATTTTTTCGCCAAAAAAATATTAGTGCTCAACCTGCCGCCTGTGTACTCATGAGTTCAGTCACCGCACTATTCGGTCAATCCGGTCTAGCATTATACGCAGCAACTAAAGGAGCAATCATTTCATTAACTAAATCATTATCTGTCGAGTTATCTCGACAAAAAATTAGAGTGAACTGCATTATTCCAGGACTGGTAAATACACAGATGACTCAAAATGCTTTAAAGCAAATGTCTTGTAATCAACGAAAAAATTGGGAAGCATCGCACCTATTAGGTATAGGTGAACCGATTGATATTGCTAATATGGCTGCTTTTTTAATTGCTGATGCCAGTAAATGGATCACCGGATCATCTTTTATTGTGGACGGTGGATTTTCCGCGCACAAGGTTATTGAATCATGAAAGCATTTATTCAAGCTATTGAATTTTATTTGCCAGAAACAGTGTTAAAAAATAATGAAATTAGCGCAATTTTTCCTGAATGGCCTGCGGATAAAATAAAAAATAAAACTGGGATTTCGGTCAGATATATTGCGTCTGATGATATTTGCGCTTCGGACTTGGCGTTTAAGGCAGCTGAAAAGCTCTTTGCCACGCAAGTTATCTCTCGAGAAGAAATTGACTTTATTTTACTTTGCACTCAATCTCCCGATTATCTTCTTCCCACCTCCGCTTGTCTTCTTCAGGATAGACTTAATTTACCTAAATTCTGTGGCGCATTAGATTTTAATTTAGGCTGCTCAGGTTATATATATGGGCTAGGGCTAGCTAAAGGCTTAATTGAAACCAATCAAGCCACCAATATTTTATTATTAACTGCCGATACTTATACCAAATACTTAGATCCAACAGATGTCAGTACTCGTACTATCTTTAGTGATGGAGCATCAGCTACCTTAATTAGTAAAAAAAAATCGATCCAAAATGATAATTACATCAGTGAACCACTTTTTGGAACTGATGGTTCAGGAGCAAAAAATTTAATCCTAAAGAAAGGAGGAACGCGCTATTACAAAAGGCAATCCTTTGCAAATGAATTTTTATATATGAATGGATCAGAAATTTTTCTATTTATTATAAATAATATTCCTCAGTTAATTAACAATACCTTAAAAAAAGGAGGATTAAAAATTGAAGAAATTGATTTATTTATTTTCCATCAAGCTAATCAATTTATTTTAGAACACTTAAGAGAAAAAATTAAAATTCCTAAAGATAAATTCTATATTTCAATTGAAAATTTTGGTAATACGGTTTCCTCCAGTATTCCCATTGCCCTCCATTGCGCTCAAGCCGAAAAAAAATTATCATCCCATTTGAAAATCATGCTAGTTGGTTTTGGGGTGGGTTATTCATGGGGTAGCGTTATCGTTCATCCTTTTCTAGGAGAATAATATGAACAGTGATGTTGTTGAATTAAATTCAATTGCTGTTAACACACATTCTGAGACACTTTCTCTTCGTGCATTTATCGTGATTTTTATTGGCTCACTATATTTTTTTCTTGATTCTATGTTTGCGGTATTCCCTGCAGCGTTAATTAACCAACTTAGTCTTAAATATCACATTGCTGCCACAGGTATTGGGTTATTTGCTGCCATTTATTTTTATTTTTATGCTCCCCTGCAGTTACCTTGTGGCTATATATTAGATCGTTTTGGCCCACGCAAGATAATAATAATAGGTTCATTTATTTGCACAGGAGCTTTATTACTGTTTGCTTTTACTAATTCTTTTGTCGTTAGTTGCATCGCCAGAGGGCTACTTGCTGTCGGAGCTGCCGCTGGATACTTGGCCCCTATGCTATTAATTGTTCGCTGGTTTCCTCATCGTCTCTATGTGATTTTAACAGGAGGAGTAGTTTTTATTGAATGTATCGGTGCAGTTTTTGGTAGCTCTTTCATATCTTATTTAACTAATTTTCTTCGCCTAGAAACCATTATCCTATTGATGTCAGCGCTGGGTGTTATTTTATTAATACTCACTTATCTATTTGTAGAGGACTATCCCTCCAATATTTCTATTAAAAAAACACAGCTCACTATTCGTTTTGAGGCATTTAAAACGATTTTTTTATCTACACAAAATTGGGTAATTGCTATTACAGGTGCATTATTTTGGGCGCCTGTCTCAATTTTTGCTGCCTTATGGGGTATCCCATTTCTGCGCGTGGTGTACCATCTTTCTAAAATTTCAGCAGCTGATTTCTTAATTATGGTATGGTTAGGCATTGGAATAGTGAGCCCACTGTGGGGTTGGATATCAATTTATCTTAAGAAACGCCTGCTTCCTCTTCGTATTGGTGCTAGCATCGGTCTCATCAGCTCCATAGTAATCCTTTGGGGCGCTAATCGGTGGGTAGGTATTTTATTGATAGCCTTATTTTTAATGGGAGGAGCCAGTGCTTGTCAAGTGCTCACCTTTGGTATCATGCATGATCGGCATCTAAGTCGCGATTCTGCCACAGCTTTTGGATTCAACAACACGATTATTTGCTTTGGTAATGCCTTTTTTGATTTTATAGCCAGTTATTTATTGGATAAATTCTGGGATGGAAGATATTTTGGCGTTACCAAGCTATATTCTACCTTTTGCTATCATCATGCTTTATTGATACTGCCAATGTGCTATTTACTCATTTTAATATTAAGTTTTTTTGTAAAGGAAACTTATTTAAATTTTTAAAAAATGAAAAAGTATTGTGATTAAATTACAAGGAGAAAAATCATGCGTTCAAGTTTAAAAGCGATCCTACCGATCAGATTCCCATTTTCTTTAAATTAATTCCATATGATTCTCAAAAACGCAAACAATCAATCTTGGAAAAATTCAGCTCATTTTGGTTTCACCTTTTCTGTTAAAATTATAGAAAAGCATTCTACCTAGCCTAAGCACAAGACTGTAAAAAATATGTGTATTTAATCCCGGATGGAGGCTGCTTTTATCCGCATACCCCCATCCATATGAATAGCTGCGCCTGTGATATATGATGCTGTATCTGAGCATAAAAAAAGTACTACGTTAGCAACATCTTCCGGCATACCCATTCTTCCAATCGGTGGAATGATTTGCTCCACCTGCATTTGATTTTTCTCAAGAAAATCTTCAACCATTTTTCCAGCAATACCAATGGGACAAACAACATTTACTCTCACTCCATGACATGCTGCCTCGCTTGCTGCAGCTTCGCTTAAGCTAAGAATCGCGATTTTACTGGCGTTATAAAGACTATGCTTAGGAACTGGTAAAAAAGGTGCTACCGACGAAGAGTTTATAATCACTCCACCTTTATTTTTAATCATATAAACTAGTTCGTATTTCATACAGAAAAAAGTTCCTTTGGTATTGGTGTCCATCACTCTATAATAAGACTCCTCCGTTTCGTTAATTATAGAATCGTTTGTTACTACGCCTGCATTATTAAATGCATAATCCAAGCGACCAAATCGACTGAGCGTCTTATTAATCATCGCAATTATATCATCTTCTTTTCTTACATCTGTTTGTAAAAAGATAGCGTCTCCTCCAAATTTTCGGATAGCTTCTACTACTGCCATCCCTTCCTCTTTTCGTCGACCGGCTATGACCACATGAGAGCCAGCTTTAGCAAAAGCAATTGCAGTGGCTTCACCGATACCAGAAGT
Source organism: Gammaproteobacteria bacterium (assembly GCA_035546635.1). Classification (NCBI taxonomy): domain Bacteria; kingdom Pseudomonadati; phylum Pseudomonadota; class Gammaproteobacteria; species Gammaproteobacteria bacterium. The sequence goes on along the minus strand of DASZWJ010000032.1, from coordinate 47,688 downwards.
TGCTCCAGTAATCAACGCTACCTTATTGACAAATTCTTGCATTTTTTTCTCCTATTGTTTTTTACCGCTAATCATAAACGTTCTTACGTAACCAATAATACTCTTAGTACAATTTTCGTACCCTTTTAAATCTTTCACTAAACCTTCAAATTCTTCAGGTGTAACAGAGTTATTTTCAAGAATGCTGTATTTTGTACAAGCAATTCCGAGCCGGCAAATACTTTTTTCTTTCTTAGTCTTTAAAAGCGGTTGATAAATTTCCGCATCCAATGAATCAAATCCTGCTTGCATAAACATACTATAAAGCGAGCCCGCTAAATCTAAATCTAAATTTAACGCTTGGAAATTATTTTTCATCATTTTAGTCCATCTTTCCCCAATATCAGACTTTGGACAGGTAAAAATACCATTGCTGATGACACTAATATCTTCACACACTAAGCTTCCTCCAGATTTTAAGAGTTGATAAATAAGTCGCAACCAATTCAAGGGTTGATTTATAAACATTAATGTCCAACGAATATAAATAAAGTCGAAACTATCTAAGAACCTTGGAAATAAATCTTCTAAAGAAGCCTGCGTAAAAGATAAATTAGTTAAATTTAATCCTTTGCTACGATTTATAGAAAATTTAATTTGACGACAGTCCTGATCAATAGCCAAAACTCGACCTTTACAACCTACTTTTTTAGCTAACCAAATGGCTGTACTACCATATCCGCAACCAATTTCAAGTACTGACATAGCCTTATCGATCCCAAATTTTTCTATGAAAGCAAAACTAGAAGGATTATATATACTATTTAAAATTGACATTCTTATAAAATCAGTTTTCCCACTGACCACGGGATAACTCATATCTTTTCCTCATTTAATTATTAAATATATAGTTTAAAACATGTTCTTAATTTATCCAACCGTGTTTTCAACGGTAGATTAATATAAAATTATTTAAGACAATCAAGATTAAAGATGAAGCAAACCTTTCACCAATGAAGATGCGAAATTTGCTGCATTAAACTGCAAATTATAGTAAAAAGTCTTTATGGGAAAGAGAAAAATTAATTAACCAACATCGTAAGGAACGAGATGAGTGTGCACGCATTCGTATAAAAGCAGCACTTGCCTATGAGGATGGCTATAGTTATTCAGAAATTTTCGTATTCTATTTCTGGGTGATGAAACAACACCCTAGAGTTTTTAATAGAGTTAGTAGAAATAAAACTATTTTAAGCGCACGAGTTACTGATAACTTTCAAATATTGCATGCACTGTTGTTCGCAGTTTGAAGTGTAATGAGTATATATTAGGAAGAGGTATTATGAACCAGCATTACTATAATTCATTAATTAAACAATTTCATACGTTAGTGAAGGAGGTCTGCACACATTGGCAAGTTCCCAATCTAACGTATGCCTTGATTTCTCAAAATGAAATAATAGGACTAAATTCATACACTTTAGATCAATTTTATCCCTATGATGTGAATAACAAAATTTTTAGGATTGGCTCTAATAGTAAAGCAATGGCATGTGCTATCTTAGCCGACTTAGAATATCAAAAAAAACTTTCTCTAGAGGATTCTGTAATTAACTATCTCCCTAAATTTAAAATGGGAACAAAAGAATTGACTAATGAAACTAAGGTAGTTGATTTAGTCACCCATGCCACAGGAGTCAGTAAATATGCCGCATCAATGATGTGTTACCTGGATTATTCTCATCAGGACATCATTAACTGCTATCAACATTTTAAGCCAGTTAAACCATACCGCTCATCATTTCAATACAATAATGGCTTATATGTAGTTGCTGCTGAACTTATTAAACAAGTTACAGGCATAAGGAATGAAGATTATTTCAAAGAAAAGTTATTTCAGCCTTTAGGAATGAATAATACCTATACTTCTCTTAATACACTTTACAAACCTGCCTTAGCAGTACCGCATGTTGATCACGATGGAAAGAGTATTGCCATTCCACAGTGCCCATTTGGAGATGCAATTAGCATAGGTGGTAATGTTAATAGTACTGCAGCTGATCTAGCTCAATGGCTATTATTTAATTTAAAAATCACTACAACTGATGATCCCGCTTTAAAACAGTATAAAAAAATCTTTAAGTCACAAATTAAAATATCAACACCAAAATCAACTAATTTATTTAACAGTCTAATTTGCGCAGATGCATATACACTGGGTTGGTACCGCGCATGTTTTAATAAATATACTTTTTTTGAGCACATGGGAGGATTTTCTGGTTACATGAGCAACATTTCTTTTTCTCCTCAACTAAAATCAGGGATCATTTTACTCAGCAATAAAAGTGATATCTGGTATCCTTTAGAAATGCTTAAAATGAATTACTATGAATTATTGATAAACAACTATTATACAAATATGCTGGAAGCTATCAAACAACAATGCATAAAATTTAGGCTTTCTTTAAATCAAGACTTAAGTGTTTACAAAAAGGAAGCGATCCCTTCTTATTTAAAAATAAAAAATGGTAGCTATTTTAATCCAATATATGGAAAAATAGTCATTCACGTAGATGAAAATCTATCTTATATTATTTTAGGTCCTAAAGCTGTAATCATCAAAATTGAATATATTGGAAATAATATTTTCAAATTAATTGATGAACACTTCAATTTTGGCACGATGTTTAAGTTAATTTTACTAGAAATTAAAGATACCCGAAAAAAATTGACGTTAACGATAAATATGGATGATCAACACGGTCATCTAGCATGGATAGATACACAGGATTTTGTTATTAATGAGTAAGAGAATTTTTTCTAACTATATTTTTGAAGAAATTTCTATTGGTGATAAATCCTCTTTAAAAAAAAGGATATCACAGGAAAAAATCAACCAATTTGCAACTCTCTCAGGTGACTTTAATCCACTACATTTGAGTGTAGAATATGCAAAAAGACGTGGTTTTTACAATACTATTGCCCAAGGCGAATGGAGCAATCTATTAATCTCAGCAATCCTTGGAACCCAACTTCCTGGGCCTGGCACCATCTACTTAAAACAACAATTAATTTTCAAAAAAATTATTTTTTGTGAAGACGTAATCCAAGCAACCATAACTGTTAAAAGTAAAAATGAAAACCAAAAAACACTTATTTTTGACTGCCAATGCACTAACCAGAAAGGAGATATAGTTTCCATAGGAGAGGCGGAAGTAGTCCCGCCATTAATAAAAATTCCCATAGATGAATGCCTTATAGATCCGGCAAAATCCCGTATACGAACTCACCCGTAATTATAACTACAAGTGTTTTTGGCTTCATACAAATCATGTGTTTCAACCAATGCCTTGGTCCCTAAGAGTTTGCCAGTTTCGAGGCCATTATTGATTTTATTGGTGGGCGATAGTGGGATCGAACCACTGACCCCTGCCGTGTGAAGGCAATTGTGACATAACTACCAGTAAACCACAATGAACCACGATAAACAAATATCTGCCTTAAATCAGATGATTGTACAATACTAGTTTGTTGCTGATTGTATATGGTGTACTATTCTCGTGCATTACATTTGCACTTCATTTACACTTCAGTTTAATAAGAAACTTAACTTAAAACCTAACATCAACCCTACGTTAATACAACAACTAACTCTAAAAATAAACTCTATGATGTTCAAGATACCAAATTGATTGGATTTTAATAATGGTCCTTCGATGAACAATGGAACGCCGAGAAAAAAGCGGTAAAATCCATTTTTTGATGCCGGAAAACATTTATGAAAGATTCTATGCGCATTACATTAGTTATTTTGGGTCAATTTATTTCACAGTTGGGAAGCTCTCTGACTGGGTTTGCTTTTGGTATTATCTTGTTTCAAATGAATAATAAAGTAACGGATTTATCCATGCTTTATTTTTTCCAAGTTCTACCCGTATTGTTGATTCTATTACCCGCCGGCCTAATCGTAGATAAGTATTCAAAAAAAAAATTTATAATCCTGAGTGAAGCTATTTCCGTACTCACATTAAGTTATCTAATTTTTAAAGTTTCAAATCACAATCTAACGAAAACAGATTTGTACGCCTATGTTGCAATTTGTTCCACATTTGGAACTTTACAGGGTTTAGCAACCATAACTTTGGTAGGAATTAATGTTTCTGCCAACAAACGAATGAAATTTAATACCTTATTAAATTTGAGACAAGTTGTGCCACGATTAATCGCCCCGCTTTTTGCGGGTTTTTGGCTAATGCACGGCAGCACTTCTGTGCTTTTCATGCTAGATATAGCTTCTTCTTTGTTTTCAATTGTTATGACGCTATATATTAAAGATCAATTTGTTCCATCTGTTATACAGCCGTGGTCAAAGTTTTTAGCAGAATATATAGAATGCATTAGAGAATTATTGGATAAGCCACAACTGCTGTGGTCTCTATCTTGTCTTATGCTATCGCTTTGTGCGATAAACCTAATTGGAGTATATATATTACCCATTTCGCTTCTGGAAACGTCTCCTGAGATTGCAGGCAAAGTCATTGCTATGGGAGGGATAGGGGCTGTTTTAGCTGGGGTATTAGTTGCTTTTTTTCCTCCCAAAAAATTAAGCTTTGAAAAATTTATTCCATTAAGTGTAGCTTTTCAGGGAATTATCCTTCTTCTTGGGTCATTTAGTTTTCACATTGTCATCATGGGCCTAGTACTATTTATATATTTTTTTATAAGTCCTTGGCAACGAGGGTGTAGTTACGCCTTGTGGGAAAATTCTTTAGAGAATGAACGTTATGGTAAACTATTAGCGATAAAAGGGATAATGCTGCAAGCAACCAGTGCTCTTGTTTTTTTAGTTGCTGGACCATTAGTTGATAAAATAGTCTTTCCCCTCTTGCAGCAAGAGTCTCATGACACGCAATCTTTATTTACACTTGTTTATGGAACTAGTAATACGGGGGCAATGATCTTTATATTAACAACTATCGGTTTAATTGAGTTGATCTTCGGACTCTATGTATACCTGCGAAAATATTTAACCAATATTATTTATGTATCAAATTAAATAAATTGAAGCATATGATGGAAATTGTTTTTAGCGGAAGCGGTTCATCTTCCCTCAAACTTTGGCAAAATTAAATGACTTATCAAAAAGTAGATATTAATGGGATCACCTGCAAGCTTGAATTAGGCAAATGGACTATTGATTCTTTAGAAAATGACTTGATCATAGCCCAATGGAAATTCAAACTTCCATTTGAAAGAATAAAATTTCTTGCCGAACAACTGATAAGCACACCTTTTTATTTTGAATCTGAACTGCCTATTCTCCCCAAACAATGGTTACGAGTTAGATTTGAATCGTTTGATTGCGTCACTTTTTTGTACACAGTCATTGCATTATCAAGCTCAATCTCATTTTCTGACTTTTGTCAAAAATTATGTAAAGTTAGATACAAATTTTCTGAAGATTTTTTTCTCGATAATGACCCGAAATCTGGCAACATATTTGATTTTGTTGAAGAATCAATTTTATACAATTGTATAAAAAGAAATTATCTGGATGATATAACACAACATCTAATTAGCCAAAATAAATTAATAGAGATAAAAGTAAAAATTAAACCGGTTACTCGGCCTGCTGCTCATGACTCAAAAACTTTAATTATCACTCCAAAATATCTTCAGGCTTATGAAGCACGGTGGGACTTTATTCCTACTAGTTCATTAAGTGAAATAGATATAAAATATTTAAATTCAGGAGATATTATTCTATTATCCAAAGGCGAGAAAGACTCTCAAGGCCAACCAGCCATTTCATTAATTTCTCATTTAGCAATTGTAATAAAAGAAAATAATGAACTCTTTTTTATCCATTCAAGTAAAAATTACATCGTTGATTTAAATATACAAAAAAACGATCCTATCCACCAACAAATAGGCGTTAATTACGGCTTAAAATTCGCAGGAGATCATTACACGCAAAAAGTGGGAAATAAAACATACTATGGCTACTTAAAGGAACAGAAACAGTCATTGATAACTTATGCGGAAAATAACTTTAAAGGAGCATGCTTTCTTAGAGCTAAATAAACCCTCGAAATTTATCAATAAACTCTAATGTACTTAAATCTCCCCCTAAATCTTGAGTATACTGATTATTTCTCAAGATGGTTAAGGTGGTTTCTTTGACCAAGCTAGCAATTTTAGGAAAGCTCAGCCAATCCAACATCATAGATAAAGCAAGAATAGCACCCACAGGATTTGCTATACCTTTATTTGCAATATCGAGGGCTGAACCATGAATTGGTTCAAATAACCCTTTATTCTTGCTTAGGTTTGCAGAAGGGCAAAGACCAATACTCCCTACCATCCCTGCCAATACATCAGATAATATATCTCCATACATATTCATAGTAAGGATAAGCTCAAACTGTTCGGGTGATTTTATCAGCTTATAAGCTGCAGCATCTACGTATTCATGGTTGACCTCAAGTTGAAAATTGTGGTCATCCATTAATTGATGCAAAGCCGCTTCTGCTGTCTCTTTAAAGAATCCATCAACTAATGGCAAAACATTGGCTTTTGTAACAATCGTAATTTTTTTATACCCTTGATTCTTGGCGTAATGAAAGGCATCACTGGAAATAGCTTGTGTTGCCTTCAAAGTTACAAGCTTTTCCCCAACCGCCTCATCTTCTTTTCTAAAATACTGTTTCTGATAATATAAATCTTCTGTATTTTGTCTAAAAATAGTAATATTAAATCTTGCTTTACTTAAATTATCTATGCTGACTGCGGGTCGAATGTTTGTTGCCAAATCATAAGTCTTTCTTAAAAATCCAATGACTGAATTAAATCCTTTAGGTTTAATAAGCGGAGTAGTAAAAGCGCCAACAAAAAAAGCCTTGGCTTCGTCTAAAATCTTGCGTTCCTCGATAGAAAAAAGAAATCCACATTTTAAATACTTGTCCACTCCTGTTTGAATATGCACGAGTTCCACATAATTTTCTAATTTGGGGATAAGACTAATTGCAGCATCTACCACTTCAGGTCCAATGCCATCGCCTTTTAAAACAGCAACAAGGGGTTTACTGGTCATGTTATCTTATCGGTTAGAAATGATAAACTCTGTTAATTTTTGGCTCTTTGTTAAGATGTGCATTAAGGTTAGCCATAAAGATCTCCATACTATCTTTCCAATAATTATTACTTAATGCTGCAATATGCGGAGTAATAAATATCTTGGGTGAAACAGGATATCTACTTTCAGGAACGGGGGGTTCAATATCTAAAACATCGATTAATACACCTTTGATTTTTTTCTCATTTATAGCGTTAATCAAACTTTCCCGATTGATAATACTCTCTCGTGCAATATTTATAATAAAGGTATTTTTTGAAATTAATTTGAACTTATTTTCATTAAGTAGATCACTTGAGTCCGCATTGAGAGGTAGAGTCAAAACTAAAAAATCTAAGTCTACTAAAAATGTGTCTATCTCAGATGCACTAAAATACGCGCTGAAATAATCATCGTTTACTGGCTTCGATTTGGAACAGACAATAACTCGAACACCCAAAGAATTTAGCAAGCATGATAACTTCGAACCAATGGCGCCGTAACCTAAAATTCCCACACAAGTTTCATTGAGACTTTTTATATTAGAGTCATTATCCACATAGGACTCTCTATTCCAGATCCCAGCAGTTGAATCTATTATCGCTTCGAAAATTCTGCGGTTCACTCCAAGAATGATACCTAAAACAAATTCAGCCACCGCGGAAGCTGCGACTCCCTTCATGACCGTTAATTCATGTTGATATTGCGAAAAAAAATTGGGAGGAATTCTTTTATCTAGCCCCGAGCTTGCTAACTGTATCCAGGAAAGCTTGGATGCTTTATCTAGTTGATTTTCATTAATTTCCCAACAAAATAAAACATCCGCCAGATATAACTTTTGATCTAGCTCTTGATTATTTGAAACAAAAATAAAGTTAATACTAGGAAATTGAGCGCTAAGAATTTCTTTATATTTTTGCGGTACTCGCCAAAAGTGATATCGATGGTAGAGTGCAATTAAACAAATCATACAGATAGATAGTCCACGTGATTCTTAGTTCTCAGCAGTTTCCATTAAACCATTGGTTAGCTCCTCATATAGATAAACCCTGCTAACATTACCAATGTCATTCACTTGTACAACTGTATTTTTGAGGTAATGCTTATACTGTTCTATATTACACTTCCTAGAGTCTAAAAAAATAATTCTACCGCCACGATTATGGTCAGGCGACTTCATATGATTTATCCTAATATATCCTCTTTGTTTACTTGCGACATAACCTCCTGAGTAGCTGGGATCATCAGCACAACACAGTTCTGCGATAATTCCAGGAAAGTTACAAACTTTAGTTGCTAATACAAGCGCATCTCGTGTTCTTGAATTGTAAGCGCCTATTTTATTGAGTTCTTCGCTTAATTTTTTTTCTGAAGCTTCGGTCATATCAAAATTTGTAGCACGAACACCTCCAAATGGATCATCTTCTACTCGCCGTGAAGTATAGATATCGAATAACATGGCACCGCGCATATTGTAACCTCCTGGAGCTCCACCAACAGCAAGCCAATTCATAGATTTTTTAATCACCTCTTGATTAATGTTTAATTCTTCCAAAATTATTTTAGCTATATGTAGCCCCTCTTGTTTATTTGTAACTTTTACTGTTACGATTGGCAAGCTTTTAATTACATTTATTTCAGTATCAATTTTATTTATAGAGAAATTAACAGCATCTACTGGCCCTAAAGAATGATTTAAAGCTCTATCAAGCATCAGCTTAAGACATGGATAAATTCCACCTGTTGAGGGTATTAAACGTTCAGCTCCAGATACATGTTGAGGCTTTTCATCTTCTTTAGTTTTTCTGGACGCTCTCATTTTAACGGAATACATATATGCACCCAGTAAATAAATATATAATTATTTTAGTATTTACAAAACTTTAACGGCCAGATATTATCATAAAAACTAAATAGATTAATAGTGAAAACTACAACTACCTGTTCTAATTGTTAACATTATAAATATACGGATATCAAAGTCATGAAAATACTTGGCTTAAGTGGTATGGCTCATGATGCTGCAGCAGCTGTTATTGTTGATGGCGAAGTGGTCTCTGCCGTTGAGGAAGAAAGAGTAACCCGAATCAAAAATACTTGGACTTTCCCGAAAAATTCTGTGAAGGAAGCATTGCGAATAGCTAATATCAATGCAAACCAATTGGATATTATCTGTTTTTATTGGAATGACCAATCTGCCTTATGGCCAGCCATCCTGTACGAACTAAAAAATTCACTCAATAAACGGATACCCACTTTGCGACGAATTGCCTCACGTCTACGTGCGGCTTTTTTTCAAAACCAAATAAAGAAAATGATTATAGCAGAAATTTGCGATCATCAAAAAAATTGCTCCATTCCTACCATTTTTTTTGTTGACCACCATTCATCTCATATAGCTCATTCTTTCTATTCTTCCAACTTTGAAAGCTGCGCAGGCCTGGTAATAGATGGCAGAGGAGAATATGCAGCAATCACTGGTTTTGATTGCTCTCAGCAGAACTTAAGAAAACTTTACCAAATTAATATGCCTCATTCCTTAGGATATATATATGGTGCAGTAACACAACATTTGGGCTTTCGTCCCATTTCTGACGAATACCGTATAATGGGGTTAGCACCTTATGGAAAACCTGATGAGAAATTACAAGTTTTTTTTGATAGCCTCATTCAAAGTAAACATCCCTTTCATATTGGCGTTAATCTTCAATATTGTAATTATCAATACAATGAAAAGTTAGATGCACCCTGGTTTAACAATGAAGTGATAAATTCTTTAGGGTCTTCCCGAATATCTGACGAAGAAATTACAGATCACCATGCCAATATAGCATTTGCTTTACAAAAAAAGTTAGAACACTCTATTTTAACCCTTGTTTCTGGAATTAAAAATATCACGAAAAATGAGAACTTAGTACTTGGTGGCGGAGTAGCTATGAACTCTGTTTGTAATAATATAGTTTTTGAGCAGTCAAATTTTAAAAATATATTTGTTCCTCCTGCTCCATCTGATCAAGGCTGCGCCATTGGTTCAGCTCTGTATATTTATTATAAATATAACCACGCAACAACTCGCCCAAACATTCAATCACCTTATCTTGGACCTAGTTATTCTAATGAGCAGATTAAAGATACTTTGGATAACTATAAATTGTTATATAGTGAATACCCTAGCTTAGATTTGATTGCAGAAAAAATAGCCGAAGGAAAGATATGTGGTTTTTTCCAAGGACAAATGGAGTTTGGACCTCGTGCACTTGGCAATAGAAGCATACTTGCTGACCCAAGGATAAAAAGCATGCGAGATAAGATTAATCAGGCTGTCAAATTTAGGGAAGAATTTAGACCTTTTGCCGCTACCATTCTCTACGATAAAATGAATGATTTTACTACAAAACCTGTTGATAGCCCGTACATGAGTTTTGTTTCAAAAGTCAAACTTGATAAACAGGCACTGATTCCAGCCGTGGTACATATCGACGGAACTTGTCGTTTCCAAACCTTAAAGCCATCAGAAAACCCTCTCTATTATCAATTAATTGAATCTTTCTTCAAATTAACAGGTATTCCTTTGATATTAAACACATCTTTTAATGTCAAGGGCGAACCTATTGTTATGTCTCCCTCTGATGCTATTCGTTGTTTTTTTAGCACTGGATTGGATTGTTTAGTTATTGGAAAATTTCTTGTAGAAAAAACTGCGATATGAATATTTATCAAAAAATTATTTATAACAAACATGGAAAATGCCTAAAGCCTGGCAAAAATATAATACTCAATCTTGATTGGCTTATGCTGCATGACGGTTCCATTATGATGGTAGAACGCTACTATCAAGAACATGGCTTTAATCACGTATTTGATCCGGAAAAAATTATCATTGTTTTCGATCATATCTATCCTGCAAACAATGCAATTACAGCAAGCTTACACGAAAAAGCAAGAAACTTTACACGAAAATATGGTATTAAAACTTTATTTGATGGTGGACAAGGAATAAGCCATCAGCTTTTATTAGAAAATCCAGAAATAACAGGTGGCTCAATCCTCTTAGGTGGCGACTCACATACTCCAACCATAGGGGCATACTCCGTACTGGGGCTGGGTTCTGGTGCAACAGATATGACATATGCAATGTTAACCGGAACTACTTGGTTCACTATGGGGCAAACGCTTAAAATTAAGTTATGGGGTGTACCTTCAGATCAAATTACAGCTAAAGATATTGTTCTGTATATTGCAAAAAATATTTCTCCGCAACGTTTGAATGAGAAGTTTATAGTATATGAAGCCGAGCATTCTCTTACATATGATTGGAGAGCAGTTTTATGTAATATGAGTCCAGAGTTAGGAGCAGTAACTGCTATTTTTGAACCAAGTGATTATTATTCTGAAGATCCTTTACGTTATAAACATACCCAAGATTTAATTAGCGATTGCGACAACGATTTTGATGATATAATTGATATCAACATAGATAAGATAACTCCTTTGATTGCGTACCCCCACCAAGTTGATATTGTTTATCCTGTTCAAAAAAAATCTGGCATTAAAGTGGATGTAGTCTTTATAGGCACTTGCACCGGAGGAAGATTAGAGGACCTAATCAGTGCAGCGAAGGTATTTTCAGAAATGCAAAGACCCTTGAGAACAAGACTATTAATTAACCCAGCTTCTATTGCCACCTACAAAAAAGCAATTGAGCTGGGTCTTATCACTCAATTTTTAGAATTGGGAGCAACTATTCTCCCACCTTCGTGTGGCCCCTGTCTTGGACAAAATATGGGAGTACTTGGAGACAATGAAACCTGTGTTTCTACAGGCAATCGCAACTATAAAGGAAGGATGGGCAATAAAAATGCTTCAATTTATCTTTGCTCTCCTGCATCTGCTGCAAGAATTGCAGTTGAGGGAAATATTTAATGATTCTGCAAGGAAAAATTTTAAAACTTGGCAACAATATTAATACAGACGATATAATCGCAGGTCAGTATCTGCGTACCAACGATTTTTCATTGTGGCAATCTCATGTATTCGAAACTCTCGATTCGCAAATCGCATCTATTATTTTAGAAAGACAATTTATATTTGCAGGTGAAAACTTCGGCTGTGGTTCATCCAGAGAACAAGCTGTCATTGCATTAAAATGTTGCGGGATTAAAGCCGTAATTGCCAAATCATTTGGCAGAATATTTTTTCGTAATTGCATTAATAACGGCATTATTGCAGCTACGTTCTCCCAAAATTATTGGGACAAATTTTCTGATGGTAGTGAAATAATAGTGAACACAGAAGAATCAATCTTAATTAATGCTAATCAAGAAAAGTTTATGTTAGACCAAATTAATCCCGTTGCTACTAAAATTTATGAAGCTACCGGCTTATTGGAATATTATAAAATTTATGGTGGATTAGTACTACATGATGAATGAATTATTTACCCATATGGAAATTGCTTGTACTTTCCTAAAAGATAAAGTCGTCCAAACACCTGTTCGGAGATTAAAGTGGCTTGAAGAATTTACTGGAGTTCCAGTATGGGTGAAGCTTGAAAACCAGCAACATACCGGTTCGTTTAAGTATCGTGGTGCTTTATATAGCCTTCATAGTCATCCGAAAGAAATCCCGGTGCTTGCTGCGTCAGCGGGAAATCACGGTTTAGCTGTAGCCCAGGTCTGCCAGCAGTTAGGACTTAAGGCAAATATATATTTACCTTCTAATGCAAGTCGGCTTAAAAGACAACGAATCTTAGAAACAGGAGCTGGCTTAATTGAATATGGATCATCTTTAGATGAAGCAATCTTATATGCAAAGGATGTAGCCAATAAAAATGGTTGGCGCTTTATTTCACCTTATAATGAATTTGGTGTCATAGCAGCTAATTCAAGTATTTCACAAGAGTTTTTCAACCAAGTCTCTGATCTTCAATATTTGATTATTCCTGTTGGTGGTGGCGGATTAATCTCAGGCATGGCAATTGCCGGCAAACAAATAAACCATTCGGTAAAGATTTTTGGCTGTGAACCAAAGAACTATGCTTCCGTAATAGCATCATTAGCTGCTAAACAAGCGGTAAAAGTACCTAACATGCCAACATTTGCAGATGGCCTTGCTGTCAACTTAGAGCCCAACGCTCACACACTAAATTTTATTGCAGAATATGTAGACGACATGGTAATGCTCGATGAAGAGGCACTTGCATTTAGTGTTTTTGCGCTCCTTAACAAAGAAAGCTTATTAATAGAACCCTCTGGCTGTGCAGGGATAGCTGCATTAATTGAACTTAGCCATAAAATAAAATTTACAGGCAGCATAGGAATTGTTTTGTGTGGAGGTAATATTCAAAAAAATATTTTAAATCGCATTCTTCAATTCAATTTTTCAAATTCTCATTATAAATACTTGCTGGATCTCAAAGGCCAGTCTGTTTTACATACCCCCATTAGTAAGTCCTACTCTGGGCAAAATGAGATCAGTAAACCTCTTACTGTAAATAATAAATGCGACAATATTGAATATCAAATCAGCGAAATAAGAAAAGAAGCACAATCCATTAAGGAGGAAATAGATGCCCACCTTCACTTTTGTGATTCTGAAAACTTACCCTATGATAGCCAGCTTACAGCGATATTAAAAAATTATTTAGAACAAATTGACCAACAGATTGATCAACTTTACCCATTGCCCCAAAGTTATGATTTCAAAGAATTAAACCTGATAGAAAATAAAATAAGATGGTTATTACAGGCTTTGTCTCACGTGAGCTCTGCCATTGATTGGAGAGCTGCAGCCTATGATCAGTCACACATAACGCAGTTTTTTAGTCTAAGTTCACAAGAAAATCCTGGAGTTAATTACGATCGATATAATTGCCCACAGCTTAAGCGAATTGAAGAGCAGTTAAGCTTGATATTCAATATACCAAGAGACCTGTGTGGGATAACAATAACATCATCAGGTATGGCGGCATTTTCATTGATTGAGTCGTTTATATTACGCTATTGTGTTACTTCCAACTCAACTTTTCTAATGACACCTTATATCTATTTTGAAGCTAAAGAGCAGTTAGAAAGCCTAAAATTGATAAAATTGAAGCAGGCAAAAGGGTTTAGTGCACAAGACTTGCTAGTAGCTTTGCAAGAAGACTCATCCATTGATGTGATTTTTGCTGACCCATTATCAAATATCGTTGAACAGCCCGTAACAGATATGAAATATCTCATTTCAGAACTTGCCAAATTAAATAGACAAAAACCGATTAGATTAGTTATCGATGGCACCATGGTATCGGGAGCGCTCTTGCCCGAAATTTTAACTACTTCAGATAAAATTGAGATCATATATTATGAAAGCTGTTCAAAATATTTACAAATGGGTCTAGAGTCATGCTTAGCAGGAATAGTCATATATCCGATAAAGTATCAAGCGAACTTTGAAAGACTAAGACGAAATATGGGAAGTATTTTATACAAAAATCAAGCTATCTCATATCCTTACTTTACACGAGAACAATTTTTTAACCGCATACATAGAATTTGCAAGAACGCTTCATCTTTAGCCCTTTTGTTAAACCAAGATCCTGAAGTACTAAAAATAATTGATATTTTTTATCCCACTCTTACTTCGCATCCAAACTATCACATAGCTATTAATTTACCTTACGCTGGAGGATGTGTGACTTTTCAGTTTAAAGAACGTGGAAAAAATAATAATAATTTTCTCGAAGCATTTATAACCAAATTATTACATTTTGCCAAAAATCAACAAATTCCACTTATAAAAGGGCTAAGCTTTGGTTATACCTTTCCTAGAATTTCAGCTGCTTCCAGCATTGCTGAAAGCGAATATCCATTTTTACGATTATACGTTGGAGACCTTGATGAAAACCTAAACGTGAAGTTAGCGGATATTTTTGCAGAAGCTCTTTTAAACCTGTAGAGAGATTTATGACATTACCCCTATTATGTTACCCATATGAAAATAAGGAAAAATCGATATCTCGATTAAGTGAAAAATTAAAAGAATATCCAGATTTCTGCCACAAGAAGAATTATATTTCCTCTATAGAATCTAAATCTGCCGCACTCCAAGCTCTAGATGTGAGGCTAAATATACTAAAAAGTGTCTATCAAAATGATTATCACACCGACTGTTTTGATTACCAACGTTTAGCACAAAGAATTCATGAAGATGATGAGCACATATGGTTCTGGGGTGATCAAATTGAAATTACTAAACTCAGAAATTATTTTAAAGAAAAAAATGCATTCATTCTTCCACTACTAGGCACAGTAACAGCCATTTCTGCCTTTGATGAATTTAGTTTGGGAACAGCTGAATTATGTAGAGCCGGAAGTTCTGCTAGAAACTTCAAAGGTTCACCTGCCATTATTTATCGAGTATTACAATTCTTAACCAAAGCTGAAACCTACCTATATGATAGGTATCATACTTTTATTTTGGTGCCAAGAACTCGTTTTTCCACAGAGAATGTTCGGGGAGGAGAAGCAGTCAAAAAAATCCATACCGAGTTCATTCGCTCTAGATTTTGGGGGTATGCACCTTGGTATGTTATGCAGGGTGGTATGCTTGAGTTTCTTGAATTTAGAGAAATAAATAGGGATACCAATGATGTAGTAAAAGCCATTATGCAGGAAATCCCTTGGTATATTGCTAATCTAGCTGAAGCTGATTATGTGAAAACACTATGTCTACTTAATTTTCAATACGCACCTACAATTATCACTTCTGCAAAACCACCTAAGATAAATTTTCATAAAGTTTCAGCCAGTATGCAAGCATCTACAGATACTAAGCTCAGAGCTTTTAATCATGAAACATTAATTTGTCATTCTGACAATAATCAAGACCTACCTAAAAGCTCTATTTCATCGTTTGATACATTATTTTCTTTATTATTAGAAAATGATAGCGCCTGTAAAGTTGTAAGATTAAATTTATTGGACCATTCGCATTTAAGCATACAAGAATTCCTTTATGAACACGGCTTTAGATTACTCAATATTAGCCCCCCTAAATTATCTTGGGTGATACATAACGGTCAGAAAAAAATAATTGAACAACCACCTTATGGTTTTTGGAGTATGCCCAGCAAAAACTTTCCTTTGGCACCACCTTATTATATAAATAATAAAACCATTGATAACCTTGAATTGAACATACTTAATTATATTAAAAATATTATTGAGCATTATGTATGAACCATTTCAAAACTTTAGGGATAGTAGGTGGTATGGGATCTTATGCAACCTCTCAATTTTTTGAATATATATTAAATTTCACCGAGGCCCAAAAAGAAACTGACCACTTTAGAATTTTAATTGATAACTTTCCACAAATTCCGAATAGAATTCAAGCATTTAACAAGCAAGGTCCATCACCAGCTGATCATATCAGTACTAGCATCAATAATTTGGCTAAGATTGGCGCAGATTTTGTTTCAATACCTTGTAATGCAGTCCATTATTTTTATCATGATATTTCAGAAAAAATAAAAATACCTTGGCTACACATGATACAAATGGTTTCATTACAGCTGAAGTCACATTATAATAATCCATTAATTCTTGGCTCATATATAACCAATAAAGCTAAATTGTATAGCAATTATCTACCCGATTGCCAATATCCTAATGCAACTCTCAACAACCTGCTTGATGAAATAATTACAGAAATTAAATTAAATAAAAAACTCACTACAACCCAACTTTTGAGATTAAAGAAAATTTTAACAAAACAAACGGGTCACGATTCCATATTATTGGCTTGTTCAGAACTTACTTTTTTAACTAAAAGCGAACTAAGCAAGGATTTTGTGTTTTTAGATTCAAGCCAATTATATGCCTCAGCAATTGTTAATACTCTTAAGGCTAATTTATGATTCAAACTACCTCAGAAAAAATATTAATGAGAAATAGAACATTGTCTGTTATGATAAGCATCCTGCCCGCAATAATAGTTCTGTTTTTTAAACCAGATATCAAATTACTTTTTCTAACTAGCCTATATCTATTTTGGTCATGTCTTGAACTCATCATCGAAAATACTGAAAGTAATCTTGTCGCAGCACAAAAACCTTTTGATAAGCATTCTCGTGCCTACATAATTTTATGTCGTCACTTTTGTTTATGGTCAAGCACAGCTTACATTTTATTCCATACAAAAAATAATGAAAATCTTCTTTTGCTATTGGTTGGTTTTCTGCTTATTTTGTGCGGAAGTATGTTAAGATTTTCGGCTATTGTGAAATTGAAAAAATTTTTTACAATGACACTTAATATCGATGATAAACAATACCTGATACAAGATGGTTTATATCACTATATACGTCACCCAAGCTATACGGGTGTTATACTGCTTTTCACTGGCTTTCCGCTCGTTGCTGGTTCATGGTGGTTAGCTATTATCATATTATTTCTGACAAGTGCAGCTGTTTTCTATCGAGTTAAGCTGGAAGAATCGCTTCTAAAAAACTTAAAAAATGATGATTACGAAGCCTACATGAAGAAAACCTACAAACTAATACCTTTTATCTACTAATGATTTCTATGTAGGCAAAGTAGAATTGTAAACAGACCTTATTTTGTTTTCAAAAACTTTTTCTATTGCTAAGGTTAGCTTATCTACACCGAATCTAACCGCATCTGACACAGGTAGTTCTAATTGATATTCCAGCTGTTGTAATTCAAATAAAGCGGCCTCGTCGTGGTTGATTTCCGATGTATTCACTGTCATTGCGATAATTTTTGAATCGGGAATTACCTTTCTTGCAACCTCTTCGGTTTTTTTAATGGCTTCCGGATAGACTGGGATAGGCCAATCTGGAACCGTCCTATTA
Organism: Gammaproteobacteria bacterium; assembly: GCA_035546635.1. Classification (NCBI taxonomy): domain Bacteria; kingdom Pseudomonadati; phylum Pseudomonadota; class Gammaproteobacteria; species Gammaproteobacteria bacterium. Next base: position 29,737 of record DASZWJ010000032.1, on the reverse strand, counting down.
TATTTTTGGCCCATTCGCGAGCACATGATCATTAAATGAGGAGCTGCCCCATTTAATAAGGTCGTTGCAGTACCAAAAAAAACGGGATGAAAAATACTTCCCTGACCTTCAATAATCAAAATTTCGTTATCGTAATTAAGAATATGCTCCTCTAACATACCTCTTGAGAAATCAATGATAGTTGAATCTAAGGAAATGCCTTCTCCTTTAAGAAAAATACCTATTTGTCCGGTTGCAATGAATTTCACATCATAATTTTTCTTACAAAGCACTCTTTCTAACTCTAAGCCAACTGTCATTTTCCCTATATTACTGTCAGTACCAACCGTCAAAATTCTTAATTGAGCGTTTTTATGCCTTAATTCATCTTTAAAATATTCTGGTTGGTATTCTGGATCAATTTTTCTAATATCCCATATAAGATCAGCATAGCCAGGAAAATAATCTCCTAAATATCTAAAAGTGCCGTTTACAATTCTGATATGTTTATTTCTACTAAAGGCCAGTAAATTCTCTATCCCGTTACATATGTTATACATTTCAGTTAGATGATTAAAATCTAATAAGGTGATCACAAAATGTGTAAAACTATCCTTAATTTGTTCTAACGATGTAAATAAATTAATGTTATGTTCATGAAGGTAATTTTGTAATGTGTTAGAGGGCATATAGGATACAACTCCTATCAAGCAGTCTTTTTTATAGCGCCTGATCGCATTTAGGAATTTACCTCTATATGGATTATATTCCCCCTCAAAGTAAGCGATAATTTTCATATTAACACCTGTTCTATTCTGTTAAACTTTTGCTTTATTGAAAAAACTATAAATCCTATCATGGACGAAAATACTATTAAAAATAAAAACATATACAAATAGGCTACAGAAAATTTGCTAAGATTAGAAACAGTGCTGTGCGGTTCTAGTTGGATTATCCTGGCTATTTGTGAAGATAGATAACCAGAGAAGGCAAAAGGAAGTGAAGACAAGCCAACAATGAGACCTTTTAATTCTAGTGGCGAATAAGTAACAATAGCAACATTAAAAGCGGGTAGGATCATTAAATCTCCTATCGCTAAACCTATGGTCCCGACAAATAAAATCCCAAGAGCAGAATGTAAGGTGTAAATATTAAAAGTAATGATTAAGTAAAAAACAAGAAAACTGATTGCCCCTGTCATTCCACCCACAACTATAATTCCAGTTGGATTACTAAGGTAATGATCTTGCCTTACTATTTTGTTAAGAAATCTCATCACAATAGGGAATATTAAAATAATAATAGCTGGCTCAAACGAAACAAATACATTAGCCGGTAAGGAATAAGAATAAAAATCCAAATTAACATAGTTTTTGATAAAAACTAACAACGAGCTCTGTAATTGATAAAGAAATGCATAATAGACGATCACTAACAGACTCAATAATAATAACCTAATAAGGTTAATTTTATGCTTAGTTTGAGATTTTGAGATGATATATATGAGTAATATGATAAAAAAAATAACTATGAAGGGTATTGATGAAGACATTAATTTAGCGAATACAAGATCACAATAGCAAAATACAAACATGGACAATAAAAGACCTAAAAACAAAATCTTGCTTCTCAAATTAATTTTCAATGTATCATCTTTTTTAGGAAAAAAATTTGTAAAAGATACTAGCCCTAACCACACCAAAATTCCAAGAACAGTAGGAATAAAAATAAAAGCCCAATTATAATGCTGGATGATAATTCCGCTTATAATTGGAGCAGTAACGCCTGCGATATTGCTGCTTAAATAAATGAAGGCAAAGCCACGAATTTTTTTCTTATCTTGATCAGTAAATAATTCCCCTAAATATAAAGTCGCATTGGGCAGGTATAAACCAGCACCTACCGCTATTGCTGTTAAACCTAAATAGGTTAAACCCATATTCAGTTGTAGGACTAAAAGAATTGCACCCAGCAAGACAACCCATAGCCCTGATATAACCAATATTCTAAAACCAATCCCGGTGATATTCCTAAACAATCCCCCTAATATAGGCATTATGAATGATAACGCTGTAAACGAGCCAAATATTGCATAAGCTGAATTCAAATTAATGCCACTAATCCGTGAGAAATAAAGTATTATTGTGGATTGTATAGTCCAAAATGCAAACCTTAATAAAAACTCACCTGTAAACAATACCCATACATAACCCAATCGATTACTTGAAGCTGCAATCTCTTCCAAGTGCTTCCCCCCTGACGATTTTTTTCATTCCGTGCAATTTTTACAGTTCTTGTTAACATTACAACTTTTTGCGGGTGGGTCTAGTGATATGCCTTGCTCTTTCTCGATCTTTTTCATCTCATGATTTAAAATCACGGAGTTTGCAATAAATTGACGTCGTACATTACACTTGACTCTATCACACTTCATAGGATCCTTGTGTTTATCAAATCCAAATGCTGGGCAGCCACCAATGCAGATATAACGCGCCCAACATTTACTACAATCTGCATTTTCATCTTCAAGGCGCCAATGCGTACCCCAATAATCTAAGTGTTGCATAGATACGCCTTCATAAATAGAGCCCATTTTAAATTCTTTTTTGCCCTCAGTACGATGGCAGGAATAAATATCGCCATTTGCCGAGATGGAGATAACATTAATACCTGCACCACATTCAACTCCATTATTTTCTAGTATTGAGCCACCCACATAGTTGCTTTTAATGTCATCAGTGTTAAATAGAGGAGATACTTTAGGTACTTTTCTGATGCGACCAATATACTTTGAAAAAGGTTCTAAATCATACCAATTTAATTCCTTATTCATCACCTTATCTTTAAACCAACTCCCAAGGGTATCAATACCTTTATACACTGAATCAATATTCTGCTCTGTAATTAATCCAGGGGTACCCTCAACTCCCCAAATAAAGTCAACCTTTACATTTTCATAGTTATAATCTTCAAATAATGTTCTTACTTGTTCTTGAATGGACTCGCCATATGGACCAAAAAGAGTCGCACGTACCGAGTAATCAACACCACTATCTTTCATACTCTTACCAAAGGTATTATTAACCATGTCAAATGTGGGTTTTCCTTTTTTGGTAGGTCTATAATGATCATGAATTTCTCTTGTTCCATCAACACTTAATCTAATTGCAACATCATTATCTTTAAAATACTGCATAGTATTGGGGGATACAGGAGTGCCATTTGTAGTTAAAAGAAATTCAACAATAACTCCTTCTTGTTGCCCTTTTTCGCGAGCATAGGAAACCAAGGCTTTAACTGCCTTCATATTTAATAAAGGTTCACCACCTAGTAAGCAAAAACCCAGCGAATTGGTAGCTCTATTTTTAAACGAAAAATCCACCAGATCTCGAGCAACCTGTTCTGTCATGGTATAGGCTTTCCCGCCTCCATATTCACCTTCATCAGCATAACAGTATGTACAAGCAAAATTACAAGTGTATGCTATTTGCACAACAACATCCTGCAACATTAATCGTTTTTCATATTTGGGTCTTTGCCTGCGATAATCTGGCCCAAAAAGCAACCCTTGTGAAATAAAACCATTTAAGCGAGATAAGTGTTTTTCCACAAAAGATTGTTTCAGAGTTTCCTCAAGATTATTCATTTGCTTGATTTTTTCTGCTTCATCTAGAGTTAGTTCATAAGTGGATGAGGTTACAACATCGAATAAAACTGGCTTCTGCTGCTCAATCTCAAATAAAGCAGCATGCCGATTATTAAAAAATAATCTAGAAATATTTACTTTATTCATGCGCCTTCTCCTTTTAATAAAATTAAATGAGGTACTCTTTCCTTTTCCTTTATACTATACAAAAAAGAGGTTGTTCACTAGGGTCTGTTTAACATACCGCTTCTGCATTGAGAACAGATAAGCCTAGTTTTTTTATAAATTTATTTAAATCTATCAATTCTTTTTGTTCACTATGCTCTTTAATATAAGACAATAATTTTTTGGTATCATCATATGACAGCTTTATGTTCATTACCTGGGTTAAATAATACTCCAAACTTGGCAATCCGCAGTGTTTTCCAAGTATAATTTCATGAGATCTGCCTACCAATGATGGAGAAAAAGGTTCATAGAGATTTTCTCCTCTTAAGATACTGGTAGCATGTATGGCAGATTCATGTCTGAAAACATTTTGGCCAAAAATTGGCTTATTAAAAGACGCACAAAGACCAGATCTTTCATAAACCAATTCAGACAGTAGGTGTAATTTTGTAAGATCTATACCGAGATTGTAGTTATATTGGCTGACAAGAGCTAAAACAACTTCCTCAAGAGCAGCATTACCAGCTCTTTCACCAAGACCATTAACACACACTTGAAGTTCAATAGCTCCTGCTTCAGCTGCTGCAAGGGTATTTGCTGTTGCTAAGCCTAAATCATTGTGACAATGTATAGAAATATTGGCCTGTAATTCTTGTTTCAAGATTTTTACACATCGATAAGTATCAAATGGAGTCATTACACCTGATGTGTCAGGAAATGAAATAGTTGAAGCCCCTGCACTGATGGCAGCTTGGTAATAATTAATTAAAGTTTCTAAATCCATACGAGAAGCATTTTCACAACTAAACTTAACAGAAATATTTTTCTCAGTTGCGTAGGAAACCATTGATTTAATAGTTTCAGTCAGTTGGTTGAGATTTAACTTAAGGTTTTGTTCTATGTATCTTTTTGAACCTGGAAGAAAAAGAGTAATATTTTTCAATCCACATTGGCTGGCGTAATCAATATCTTCTTTCGATAATCTGCATAAGCCATGTAGATTGGCGGGTAAATCATGGGAAACTAGATTTTTTATGGCTGTCCTTTCCGATTCAGCACTAGCGGGAAACCCAACTTCAACCTCCTTAACACCACACTCACATAAAGCTTTTAGAATATCTAATTTATCCTGATATGAAAAGCTAATACCGGGAGTTTGCTCGCCGTCTCTTAAAGTATTATCTAAAATTTTGATGCCTGGTAAAAGTTTTAAAGGGTTTTGCCGTTTAATGAGATTTTGTTCAAACATTTTGAATCCTCGGCTTGCTTTTGCAATTAAACAAATTTCTTCTACATGTTTAACAGGTAATATCTTCAATATATTGCAATTTTATAAATCCGTATATGCCAGAAAATGAAAATTTTTGGAAGCTGAGTAACTAGCAAAAACAAATTCTAAAGAAATGCTATCAATTAATTAGGCTGCGGAAAATGATCAATAGTAATTACTATTGCACGATTCACTGAGAAAAGCCCCTCCCAAATAATTGGTTGAAGGTAGTAATTTAGCTGGAAAAGCAAAGATAATCTAAAAAATTATTAGTTTGTTTTTATGATTTTAACGTCGGGGTGTAAGTGAGTTGCCGCTTCATGAAAAATATCCCCCAAATAAGTTGGGAGTTCATCAATCTCAATAAAGTCAGGAATAATAACATCATCAATTCTACGCTGTCTACCTTCTACTGAAGAGGTATAAAGCTCCCAGTGTGAATCTACAAATTTCACCACCATCCGACGTCCAAACACATCAAGCTCAACTGATTTTACCATGACAGCCTCCAAAATTTTTGTTCTTCCATAAACTTTATGCTTCAATTTCATTTAGTGCTTGATGACAGCATTATCTTTCAACCTCCTAAACAGAAGAGTATTGTTCTATCTCTTTTAGTCGTTTTGTGGGCACTGTTGGCTTATTGAGCAGGTCAAGCTTTCTTTCTATCACAATTTTTCTTAAAAAATTTGGCCCAATATCGCTAATAACATTTATCTCTGTTTCATACACAGGATCCATTATCGCTTCAGATAATGATATAAATTTAACGCCATTCTCTTTATATTCCTGAATAACTTTTTCTAAAAACATGGCTGTTGCTAAGCAGGAATGAACCACTAAAACATGTTTAATATTTCTTTGAAATATTTCATTCGCGGCTTTGTGTGCTGTTAGAAGTTTACTAATTGCTGTATCAACATAGAGTTTTTTTAACTCATCAAGCAGTTCGGCATTATTTGCTCTAAGACAGTTTAATAGTGGTTGCTCCCATGCAAAGTCAAGAAAATCAATCGTAACCTGGGTGATTTTATAATTATTATCATTTAAATACTTTTTTATCCCGCGATACTTTTCTTTAGTTTCACCTTCGAGTAGATAGGGGTAACGGAAATATTTACAGTAGTTATAATCTTTATTACCTGAAATCTTAGACAGAAAAATATCATTTTTTTCAATATCATTTAAATACTCTTCTAAGCTCACATTTCTTAAATCAAGATGACTATAGGTATGATTACCTAGCTTATTACCTGTTTCTAACCAATGCTGTAATAATTCATAGCCTGAACTACTCTCAGCTAAACTACAATTCGCAAAGCCATAAACTGGAGGTAGTTTGTATAGTTTAAAAATATTCGTTAAGCCTTGAACAACATTCAAATTACTATTTGGGATTATAGTGTGGCCATTTCTTGGAATATCATCTATCGTCAATGCCAATTCTATGTTCATACCTGGAACACTCTTTTATTTTTGATTAGAATTTAAAAAAAACCATTTTATCTGCACAAATCCAGCTGCTACACACTGCCATATAAAACAATTTACAAGGCACCAAATTTTCGAGGCTATTGCTAAGCATGGATGATGGATGAATCTCAACTTGCTAGTTTTTTGGCTTTAAACTTCAACTTGATATTATGAACGCAGCGAGTTAGTAGCATTTAAACTAACTCGTGATAACGCTAATGATGCTAAAGCCAGTGAATCCATTTTAAAGTCTTTGCGAAGAGGTTAGTATGTTAGTATTATAGAGCAAGGATACATTAGCAAAAAACTATTTTCAAGCTTTTAGAAATAGAGTTAACATTAGCGAAGCGGCTGGGAAATTATGCCAATAATGCTAGTTGTTATGTTATCATCAGTACATTCGTATTTTGTGGTTAAGCTAGAGCAACCAGAGCATGTGTTTGTGCCGCATGCTGCTATGCTGACTTTGGCGGCAAAATGTAGGAACATCGAGGAACAATTTCCCATGCAAAGCAATATTGATTACCAGTTTTCAAATAATGACCCTGAAGATAAATTTAAAAATCTGGCTAATTTTTATTCAGTCACGGGGGGAAATCCTCTTTTAACTGGTAAGGTACTATATTATGAATACGCAAAGAATCCAACCAATATTGGCGGAATATTTACTGCTTCATCTAATAATGAAATTATTGGTGCATTAGGTACCATAGGATTTTTTTTCATAAAGAATAACGTTATTATTAAAGCTGCATTACTAGAACGATTACTAGTTAACTTTCGATTTTGGGGAAAAGAAATATTTCCTACTTTAGAATCCTTAGTTTTTGAAAAAATGACCGTTAACAATGAAGTTAAATTTATCTGTGGACTAACCCCAAAAACCAACCCTTTTACAATCATTGGATATGAACGATATGATGCCTTATCTACCCTTGTTCTGGATGACATAGACAAATTTATTTTCAAGCCTTCCGGAGAAATTAATATTGAATTCGGTTATTCAGATAATATACAAAAACTAATCTGCAAAATTTCTCAAGAAAACCCCACCGATTATTTTATTTTCTATAACCAAGAAATAGCCAACTGGATTGCTGATGACAATCCATTTATTTTTAGAAAATTTATAAGCTTTTATAAGGCTGATATCTTCGTTGGATATGCCATTATAAGAAAAAATAAACTTGGCGATATTAACATAGATGACATAATGTTATCTGACCCAACCGACATGAACATAATATTACCTACTTTAATCTCCTTTGTTAAAAAAATGGAGGCGAAAAAAATCAAGTTGTTTTGTTTTAATTCAGACAATATGTATCTTAAAAATTTAACAACTTATTTTTTAGAAAGTGGTTTTCAACAAGAATCCTTTCTTTCACCCATCGTTACAAAAACAGTTCCTAATTTCGTTTTAAATCAGCGTGACATGGTAATTACAGGCAGTTTATCCCCACCATATTGGGCATCATGATATTAATCTTTTAGGAGAAAGCATGTCTAGAGATAAAGTTATTAGTATAATTCATGACGCTATAATAGAAGCTAATGTTTCATTAGTTAACAAAATTGATTTATCCGAAGGCGAAAGCATTATTTTGTATGCCCAAGAAAGTTTATTAGACTCGATATCATTAGTAAATCTAATAATGCATGTTGAACGAGGTATCGAGGAAGAGTTTAATCGAAATTTAACTCTTGCAAGTGAAAAAGCTTTTTCCGCTAAACACAGCCCTTTTTCAACTGTCGGAACTTTAGCAGATTATGTCATGAGTGAAATGGAGTTACTCCATGAGTAAACCTGTGACACTAATTACCGGCACACGTAAAGGGATAGGAAAATTTCTAGCACACTATTATGTTCAAAAAGGCCATCAAGTCATTGGTTGCAGTAAAAAGCAACCCGAATGGGAACTGAACAACTACCAACATTTTCTTGCAGATGTCAGTAACGAAATAGACATACAAAAGATGTTCCAGGTCGTTAAGAAAGAATATGGTCGTTTGGATTACCTACTTAACAATGCTGGTATTGCCGCTATGAATCATAGTTTATTAACTCCTATGAGTTCTGTTCGTAATATTTTAAATACGAATATACTAGGTACATTTTTACTTTGTTGCGAAGCAACAAGGCTTATGGCAAGAAATAAATTTGGCCGAATTGTTAATTTTACATCCATTGCAACTCCGTTGAAGATTAGTGGTGAAGCAATATATGCTGCATCTAAAGCCTCCGTTAATTCACTGACACAAATATTGGCTTATGAATTAGCTGATATTGGCATTACCATTAACGCTGTTGGTGCAAATCCTATTTATACAGACATGATTCGTAATGTACCCAAAGAAAAGCTGGATGCTGTACTACAGCGGCAAGCCATCAAACGTTTTGCTGAATTTGAAGATATTACAAATGTAGTTGATTTTTTTTTACTTGAATCAAGCTCTTTCATTACTGGACAAATAATTTATTTGGGTGGTATATCATGAGCATAACTTTTCTTTTAGAGCAATTTGAAAATAATAGTAATCAAGAAGCCATGATATGGAATGGAGAATCCTATAATTATGCACACCTACATAAAACAACTTTAACTTATTTAACCTGGTTAAAAAATAGTCCGATAAAAAAAGGCAGTGTAGTAGAGTTATGTTCAGATTTTTCACCCGCTACGATTGCTTTATTACTAGCTTTAATACAGCATCAATGTATCCTTATCCTTACAACTTCATCTTCAAAAGAAGAACAGAAACACCCTTTGCAACTAACCGAAGTTGAGTTTTGTATCCAGCTGGATGAACATGATAATTTTTTTCTAATTGACAAAGTAACAAAAACAAAACATCCATTAATTACCCAGCTTCGCGAATTACAAGTACCTGGTCTAATCCTCTTTTCTTCAGGTTCAACCGGCAATCCAAAAGGAGTGGTTCACAATTTTGCAAAACTATTAGAAAAGTTTAAAAAACCTCGTATTGCCAAAAAAACTATCTGCTTTTTATTATTTGATCACATCGGAGGACTGAATACACTTTTGCAAACCCTATCAAATGGCGGCTGTGTGATTACTGTAAAAAATCGCACCCCACAGCATATTTGTTATTGTATCGAGCAATATAAAGCTCAAGCTTTACCGACAACACCCACCTTTATTAATTTATTTTTACTAAGTGCTGCACATACCCAATATGATTTAAGTAGCCTTGAAATAGTAACTTACAGCGCTGAACCTATGTCGGAAAGTGTATTAACACGATTTAATCAACTTTTTCCTCAAATACGACTATCACAAAACTATGGTCTTTCCGAAGTTGGTATCTTAAATACCAAATCCAAATCTTCTAATTCTCTTTATATGAAAATAGAAGGAGAAAACTACCAAACTCGAATAATCAATGGAATGCTTGAAATAAAAGCAGAATCTGCAATGCTAGGATATCTTAATGCAGAAAGTCCATTTACTGAAGATGGCTGGTTTAAAACAGAAGATAAAGTAACAGTTGAGGGTGATTACTTACGTATTTTGGGACGAGTATCTGAAATCATTAATGTAGGAGGTAAAAAAGTTTATCCTTCTGAAATTGAAAATGTTATTCGAATGATGAACGGTGTTTTAGATGTTGTTGTTGTATCAGAGCCCAACCAAATACTAGGACAAATTGTAAAAGCACGCATTGTATTAGACGATTCAATAAACAATATTAAGTATTTTCATCGAGAAATAAAAGAATTTTGTAAAAATAAATTGGCGCCCTATAAAATTCCTCAAAAAATTGAGATATCCAAAAAATTTTTTCATAACGAAAGATTTAAAAATGTTCGAAAAGTAACAAACTGATATCAAAATCTATATGAATCAAACTAATAAAGTGCGATTAGTTGGGTACGGCTTCGCCATGCATTATGCAGAGCATTGGAAAGGACTCATTTCATTTACACTTCATTTGCACTTCACTGAATCTGTCATTTTGGAAACCGAAGGCCGAATTCTAATTAGAAGTGCGACAGTCAAAACTGCTGTATATTCAATGTTCTACGAAAACATGAATAAAAATAGCAAGGAGACTGCCGCATGGGGAAGTATACTCAATTATCAGTTACAGATCGACGTCGTATATACGTATATCTAGAAATGGGTATGCCTGTATCAGAAATCTGTCAAAAAGTAGGAAAACATAGGTCAACTGTTTACCGAGAACTAAATCGCAACCGAGAGCCAGAAGGCTATTTTCCAGTATTGGCTGAGGAAAAAAGACAAGAAAGGCGAAAGCGAAGTTATCTAAAGAAATTACAAAGGAATGGGATTTTACGAGATTATGTCATTAAGGGTTTGAAGAAAGGCTGGAGCCCAGAACAAATTGCAGGACGAATGAAGCATCAACAGCTAAGTTTCAATGTATGCCATGAAACGATTTATCAATTTATTTATGCTTCCAAAGAAAAAGAGCTATATCATTATTTAGCCTATAAAAAACCGAAGAGACGGAAGCGTTATGGTAGGAAAAAGCAGCCTTGCCGCTATGGAAAGATTAGATTAATTACGCAAAGGCCAGAGGATATAATAACAAGAAAACGCTTTGGTCATTGGGAAGGGGATACGATTGCATTTAGCGGCACAAGAGAAAGAGCAGTCACTACGCTAGTAGAACGCAAATCCAGACTGGTCTATCTGATAAAGAATGATCGCAAATATTCTCGTGGCGTTATGGATAAGATAAAAGGAAAATTTGAGATACTGCCCAAAAAGATGTGTAAAACGATTACGTTTGATCAAGGTAGTGAATTTGCGGATTACCGGCATCTTGAACGAGAAATTAAATGCAAAGTGTATTACTGTGAAGCTCATTCTCCTTGGCAAAAAGGAAGCAATGAAAATATGAATGGTCGTTTGAGATGGTATTTACCTAGGTCAACAGATATTGCCAATACTACCCAGGAGGAGCTAGATCAATTAGCCAGTAAAATGAACCATTGCCCTAGAAAATGTATTGGCTATAAAACGCCATATGAGATGTTTATACAGCAATATAAAAATGATTGTCGCATTTGGAGCTAGAATGCGCCAAGGCTTTTTAGACATAAGTCATTGATTTTATTGGTGGGCGATAGTGGGATCGAACCACTGACCCCTGCCGTGTGAAGGCAGTGCTCTCCCGCTGAGCTAATCGCCCATTTAAAGATGGGTGAGTATGTTAAAATTTTAATCTAAACAGGTCAATGCCACCTCGCATATTTTCTGATAAACTAAATACTTTAACACTCTACTCGGAAACACCGTATGTCTGACACCACCCAAATCCTGCTCAATCATGCCAAAGCGGTGATTCAAAACGCTTATGCCCCTTATAGTCATTTCCAAGTCGCAGCTGTTATCAGAACGGATACAGAGCAGTACTTTAGCGGATGCAATGTGGAAAACGCAGCTTATGGACTTACTCAATGCGCTGAAGCCAATGCCATTGGCACTATGGTTGCTGGCGGTGAACGTCACATTCAGGAAATCCTGATTTTAAGTCCAACAGACAATCTTTGCACTCCCTGCGGTGCTTGCAGACAACTGATTTATGAATTTGCAACAGAGCATACTATGATTCATCTGGCAACAACTCAGGGCATTCAACTGTCTGCCCCGTTACGTGAATTTTTACCTTATCCATTTCATCTGACTGATACCTCGAAAAAATGACTTCGTGAACCTTACACATGAAACACATCATGAAGAAGTAATTCTGAAAAAATTCCTCGCACTACTAGAATTAAAAAATTTTTATAGACATGTTAATATTCGGTTAATTTTGCCCAGCTACTCTATTGGAAATATATGAAACGTAAAATTCATACACCCATAAAGGTAGCGCAAAATGCAAAGAGTTCGAGAGAAAATAAAGTTAGGCGTGGCATTAACATTTCCACTGGGAGCCATCCTTGTCATAACCGGCTCGATGGCAATGCGGAATCATCCTCAGCTAGGCGAAACCAACAAACTGAGCGCAGGCCTTGAAATTGCAGCAGGAGGTGTTATGTTATGCTTGGCATTTTGTGGCATTAAAATAATTAGAGCTACTCGTCCTGCCGGTATTCAGCATTTAGTGATTGATCCTCCAACTTCTGTAGCTACCCCCTCGGATAACGGGATTGAGAATATTCCTTTGGATGCAAAAGAAGATTTTTCCATAGGAACCAATGAAACAGCTATAGAACATCCAGATGAAGATTGCATACTAGTAGACCTACAAGATTTAAAAGAAACTAAAGCCCGAAGTAGACAGAATTCTATTTCGTTTTTTGTACCGCCAACGGATGAAAAACCGGTAGCTATAAATTCCAATATTGAACAGAATCAATATGAGATTATTTCTCATATAGCAAACTCAGATCCACTTTCCAACTCCCCTACCATGGTTTAAAAGCACAAAACAGCACTACAAACAAATCAGGACTAAAATTTACGATTATATTAGAACAATCAACCAGACGACTACAACATTCACCGCCGCTAAAAATACTGCTGCCGATCCCAAATCCTTAGCACGTCCTGATAATGTGTGATGCTCAAAGCCAATCCGATCTACCACCGTTTCCAGCGCTGAATTCAGAATTTCTACAATCAATAACAGAATCAATACCGCGATTAATACCGCCTTATTTATTGCTGTTTTACCAAAACAGAATGCCATTGGCATACCAATAACGCATAACAACAATTCCCAGCGAAATGCCCACTGCGCTTGCCAAACTGACCGGAACCCAGCAAATGAGTACTGAACGGCCAGCCACGTGCGTTTAATATCCTTAACAATAAATCTAAATAGCATGGTCTTAATCATCCATTATTTGATTATGTTATTATATACATTCTTCAATTAAAGAGAAAAAACTATGACTGTCCGCACCCGATTCGCCCCCAGCCCTACCGGTTATCTCCATATTGGCGGGGCACGCACCGCCCTATATTGCTGGCTATATGCTCATAAACATCAAGGTACTTTCATTTTACGCATAGAAGACACCGACCTAGAACGCTCTACCCCAGAATCCGTTACGGCCATCCTCGACGCCATGTCCTGGCTAAATCTCGACTACCAAGAAGGTCCATTCTATCAAACCCAACGTTTTGATCGCTATCACGCTGTGATACAACAACTCTTAGCTGAAGGCAAGGCTTACCGTTGCTATTGCACTAAAGAACGCCTGGAAACACTGCGCGAAACCCAGCTCGCCAATAAAGAAAAACCTCGCTACGATGGCCATTGCCGTGAATTGACGTCCGCGTCAAGCAATCAGCCTTTTGTCGTGCGTTTTCGCAATCCTGATGATGGCACTGTCACTTTTGACGATCAGGTACGCGGCTTGCTCAGTTTTAACAATCGTGAACTCGATGACCTAATCATTTCTCGAACTGACGGTACCCCAACTTACAATTTCACAGTAGTGGTCGATGACTGGGATATGGCCATTACTCATGTGATCCGCGGTGACGATCATATCAATAATACGCCCCGACAAATTAACATTCTCAAAGCACTAGGCGCCACTGTGCCATTATATGCGCATGTGCCTATGATTTTGGGCGCTGACGGTAAAAGACTATCTAAACGGCATGGCGCTGTCAGCGTGATGCAGTACCGCGATGAAGGCTATCTGCCAGAAGCACTGCTCAATTACTTAGTACGCCTGGGTTGGTCACACGGTGACCAGGAAATTTTTTCACGCCCAGAAATGGTCGAATTATTTGATCTGCATGATATCAATCGCGCCCCCGGCGCTTTCAATCCAGAAAAACTATTATGGTTAAATCAATATTATATAAAAACGTTGAATCCAGAATACGTAGCAGAACATTTAGCCTGGCATATGGAAAAACTCGGAATTGATGTGTCGCAAGGACCCGCATTAAGTGTCTTAGTCACATCACAGAGCGAGCGTTGCAAAACCCTGGCAGAAATAGCTGCTAAGAGCCGATTTTTTTATCAAAATTTTGAAAATTACGCACCTCAGGCAGCAGCAAAAAATCTCACTTCTGAAACTGCACCAATTCTGGCAGCATTGTCAGAACAATTTAAAAACCTCACTACTTGGGATAAAATTTCTCTACACGTTGCCGTGCAAAAAGTCGCTGATAACTTAACCGGATCAGCGTTGGGTAAAGTCGCACAACCATTACGCGTGGCAGTAACCGGCGACACAGTCTCACCACCGATTGATACCACATTAGAATTACTTGGAAAAACCAAAGTTTTGGAACGACTTGACAAAGCAGCTACATTCATTAATAAAAAATAATTATAAACATAAAATTTCTGGAGTATGTAACATGGCTGGCGAAGAAAAAAAACAAGCAGAGAGCTCTCAATATATAAAAGAACTACAAATAGCGCATATTGGCTCTATTCTAGAAGGATTACAAAATAAATCAAATTCATCAAAAAATAATCATGATATCAAACCCGATACCACAAATACTGAATCAACTGAACTCAGTTACGAAGATGGGGTATTATTTTATTTCCAATTTCTGGAATTTATGCTAACTAGAATCAAGAAACTTCAAGAATTATTAACATCTGATTACAAAAAATTTGTTACTCAAAGAGTTACTACTCAAAACGAAGACACGAGTAAAAATCTCAATGACATGGATAACAGTTTAAATAAAATTAAAAATTTAAGATCCTTGCAAAATTATTTAGTAAAGCAAATTTATGCTCTAAGAAAAAGCATTAGTGATTTATCTATTAAAAATCGAGAATTAGGAAAAATAGCTAAAGAAATCGTTAGACAAAGTAACGATGTTTTAAAAAATCTTGCTTTAGAACAGAGTAGGATCACAGAACTTGAAACTATGCTTACTCGCGATTATACAACATTATCTCGCAAAAATTTCCCACGCAGTCCTGCCAGCTTATCTGATTTTTTTGGTAAATCTGTTCTAGTTTTGGACGATGATGATGATGCATTAGAAAAACCTAAAGAGGCAATATCTACAACAACAGAAGAAGATTTTCATCAATTTACTTAAAATTCAATTCTTTCTTTAATGTTGTAAAAAATCCTGCCACCTGCTCTGCCGTCACCGCAGCCAAATCACCTGGCTGCCAATGCGGCTTGCGATCTTTATCAATCACCGCTGCCCGCACGCCTTCAAAAAAATCCGCTGTTTGCAAAAAATGTTGAGTTATGCGGTATTCCATACGCATACACTCATCAAAATCCAATTGCGCACCACGACGTAATTGCTCCATCACGACTTTTAAACTCAATGGCGAACGTGTAGCCAAAATTTGCATCGTTTCATGCGCCCAAGGTTCGTGATATTGCTTCAGAGCGACGAGTATCGCTTCAATTGAAGATTGCGAGAAACATTGCTTAATAATCGGGGCATATTCTGATAATTCAGATGGACTAAATGGTAAAGCAAAAAGCTTAATCACCTGCTGTACAGTTGCATTCAGATCAGCGTCATCCCATGGCACAGCAAGCAACTCTTGCAATAATTCAGACAGATGCTTGCTTTCAATTCTAATATCAACTATGCCAGCAAAAAGTGCATCCACAGCAGTAATCACAGTTCCAGTCAACGCCAAATACCAACCGATGTAATCACGGCAACGTGGTAAAAAATAACTGCCGCCGACATCAGGAAAAAATCCTATGCCCGTTTCCGGCATAGCGAATGTTAATTTTTCAGTAGCAATACGAAAGCGGCCATTGATAGACAAACCAGCACCACCGCCCATCGTCAGACCATCGAGCAAAGCGATATACGGTTTTTGCAAATGATAAATGCAATGATTCAATCGGTATTCATGCCAGAAAAATTGCTGTGCCAATTCCGGTTGCTCCCGCAACGCGTAGACAGCACGAATATCACCACCGGCACAAAATGCTCGCTCTCCCGCGCCACGAATCACAATGGCTTTAATATGACTAGCCTGCTCCCACTCGTGCAACTTCGCATGCATAGCAATGCACATGCTCTCAGTCAATGCATTTAACATTTTGGGACGGTTAAGAATAATTTCACCCATATGGCCATGCCGGCCAGCAAGTTCGGTGAATAAAATTTCTGGTTCCATGATGGGTTTAGCCCTTGAAGAAATAAGCCTAATTTGTAAATTCCTAGATTTTTGAAAAAAAGAATTAGATAAAATTTTATAGTGCTAAATGTTTTGTCAATTAGCCCTGTTACGTCGTTTTGCGCCTAATTGACAACAGACCCTAGGCAAACACTTCAGTTAAAGTAGCAACATCAAGTACACGTTCAGCCCAAAGCAGTAGCGTATTTGCATGAGCTTGATTAATACGGATTAAATATTCTGGAGGGATAATGTGAAAACGATGTTCTAGTATACGGATTAATAAAGCAACCTCTCCTTGTAAGAATCCTGTTTGTAATCCTTCCTGCAATCCCTCCTGCAAACCCTCTTGCAAACCCTGTTGCCAACCCTTCCTGGTAACCTTCTCGTCTGCCAATCTGCTCAGCGGTGGTCACATAATTAATTTTCATCTTATCTTCCTCCTCAATTTGTTTTACGGCATTATTGTAGTCATAAATAAAAGTTTGTTATCTCGATGATCTACAAACTAAATTATAATTTACAAAACAACAATACCGTAATGACAGGATACTTAGAGCTTGTCTAAGAACAAAACCTTAAATCACACTACCCACCCGAGGAACAGCAGCCAATAACTGCCGCGTATAATCTTCTTTAGGCTGAAACAACACCTGCTCCACTCCCCCTTGTTCAATAATCCTACCTTGATGCATCACCGCCACATGATGTGCCAGATAAGCCACCACCGCAAAATTATGCGTAATCAACAAATATGATAATCCTAACTCCTGCTGCAGGCTTTGCAATAATTTTAAAATATCCATCTGCACCACCACATCCAAGGCACTCGTCGGTTCATCACAAATAATCAGCTTAGGACGCATTGCCAAGGCACGCGCAATACAAATTCGCTGGCGCTGCCCACCGGAAAATTCATGTGGAAAACGTTCAATACAATCAGGTGCCAAACCGACACGCTGTAACAATTCTCTAATAACAGGATAACATTCAGCCAAACTGCTAGCCATTTTTCTCGCCAACATACCTTCTGCAATGATTCCGCCAATATGCATACGCGGATCCATCGAAGCATAAGGATCCTGAAAAATCATCTGCAAATCACCGCGCAATTGATTCAAAGAGGCGTGCTGCAAATGCACTAAATCTTGATTAAGAAACATCACTTGCCCCGCCATAGGCTGCACCAAACGTGACACGGCTTTAGCAATCGTGGTCTTACCGCAACCCGATTCTCCCACTAAAGCAAAAGTCTCTGCGCCTCGCACATTAAAACTAACGTCCTGCACTGCCTTCACATAATCCACCGTTCGCTGAAAAATCCCTTTTTTAATCGGGAAATAAACTTTTAAACTATGAATAGATAATAAGGGGTTCGCTTTCTCAGCAGTCAAAAATACGTTTTTATCTACACGATTTTCCCAACTCGGCAAGGCTGCAAATAACCGTCGACTATAAGGATGCTGGGGTGCTTTAAAAAAAGTCGCCACGCTCGCCTGCTCGACAATTTTGCCGGCATGAATCACTGCAACCTGATCGGCAATCTGGTAAACAATCCCCAGATCATGCGTAATAAATAACAATCCCATACCCGTATTGCGCTGTATTTCTCGCAACAATTGCAGCACCTGCGCTTGCAAGGTCACATCTAATGCCGTGGTCGGCTCATCGGCAATTAATAAATCCGGCTCGCCAGCCAATGCCATGGCAATCATGGCACGTTGCCGCTGTCCACCAGACAGTTCATAACTGTAGGATGCAGAACAACGCACAGGATCAGTAATACCTACTTTCGCCAGCAAGGTGAGCATACGCTGACGGCGTACACCACGCGGTAATTTAAAATGACGACGCAATACTTCATTGATCTGCTCACCAATGGTCAGTACTGGATTTAACGCAGTGCTGGCTTCTTGAAAAATAATTCCTACACGCCGACCACGAATTTTACGCAATGCCACTTCCGGTAACGAGAGCAAATCTTGGATTGGTGCGTTTAATGTTTTTTGCCCCGCTAAAAAAATTTGACTATGCATCGTCATTCGTGCGTTACCCGGCAGCAGTTGCAAAATAGCTAGCGCTGTTAACGATTTACCACTGCCAGATTCGCCAACTAATGCCAAGGTTTCACCACGCCTCAAAGAAAAACTGGCATTATCTACCGCAACAAATTCTTCTGATGTCGTAGAAAAACGAATCGTTAAGTTTTTTACGGTCAGTAAATTTTCTGTTTTTAATTCGTGGGTTTTTTGAAAATCCACTTTAAATCCTCAAGCTGATACTTCTTTTTAAAACACCACGCAATCTCGGATCAAACGCATCCCGCACCGCATCTGCAAAAATATTCGCACAAAACACCAGCATAAACATAAAAATAAACGCTGCACACAACGGCCACCACACCACCGGCTCGCGCGCCAACTCCAAACGCGCACTATTAATCATATTACCCCAACTGATCGTCGATGGATCTACACCCACGCCAACATAAGATAAAACCGCCTCAGCCAGCACCAATGCACTAAAATTCAAAACCACGGTAATTAAAATGATATGCATCACGTTCGGCAGAATATGTTTGAGAATAATTTTATAATGCGACACTCCCATCACCACCGCCGCTTGCGAAAAATCTATTTGCCGCAATTTTAAGGTTTCACCACGTAACAACCGACAGAGATCTGTCCAGCTGGTAACACCCAAAATAGCGCACAAAATCAGCAAGCGTGCATCCGCACGCACCGCCAAATTAGGAAATAAGCTCGGATGATCTTTAATAAAAATCTGCAATGATAGTATCGCCGCAGTAATCAACAACACTCCGGGAATGGAACTTAACGTAATATAAATATACTGCACCGCATCATCAATCCAACCGCCGAAATAGCCCGCTATCGTGCCAAAAAAAATAGAAAACGGCAGCATAAATAATGTTGTCAATGTCCCTATCAATAAACCCGTACGAATACTTTTCAGTGTTTGATAAAAAACATCCTGCCCTACTTTGTCTGTACCCATGACATGATAGATCGTAGATAATGCTAAACTAATAAATACCACCAACAGCACCAGTGCCATTGTGATAAAAATACTCCGCCAGGCGATAACTGTCTTACCACGTAACATCAAAACGAATTGTTTGCTGACTTTTTGCTTTGCACCTACTGCTGAGCACAGTACGAAAAATTGCGCCAACAACACCCAAATGACCAGTGCCTTTAAAACAGCTGCAAACAATGCCTTAATCAAATACCCAGACGGATGCACCGCAGCAATGGCAAATGGCGCAGTATAAGTTTGCTCCTCTCGCTGACCCAACGGACTGATTAACACGTCGAATAGACTTTCTACACGACTGGAATAAAAGACCTGACCAAGAGATACCACCGGCAATGCTGGATGAAAGTGCACAGAATCCAATAACCCAATTAGGCTATAGGCGATTAAAACCACCAGCGCCACCATGGCCAAAGGCCTCTGCAATACAATCCGCCAGGATTCACGCAGCAAAGGATTTCGCCAAGCGAAAATACCAAACAACATGCAAGCTAACGCCAGGATATAAATAAGTATGTCAGTCCATAAAAGTGCAAGTTGGAAATGCATGTATTAATCCTTAAAACTTCACCCGCGGGTCTACCAAAGTATAAGAAATATCCGTCAATATTAATCCCACCACATAAAACAAAGTTCCTAAAAATACCATCACCCGCACAATCTCAAAATCCTGTTGGGAAATGGCGTCAATGGTATAACTCCCTAACCCTGGAATACCAAAAAAAGACTCCATGATTAAACTACCCATAAACAATGTTGGAATAATCACGACTACGCCAGTTAATATGGGGATCATGCCATTTTTCAGCACATGTCGAAATAACACAACATTTTCTCCCAAGCCTTTAGCACGTGCCGTCCGCACATAATCTTTGCCAATTTCTTCTAAAAAAATCGTGCGATACCAGCGTACACCTGCGCCTATACCCGCTATGACACTGACCGCCACCGGAAGTAGCAAAAATTTAATCGCTGAAAGCCCTCCCAAGTAGCCAGAAATTGGGGTTATTTTTAGTACTTTAGCAAATAGATACTGCCCGCCAATAATATAAAATAGCCCAGATATAGACATTAACAGTACACAAGCGCCGACTCCCCAGATATCCAAGTAACTACCGCGAAAAAATGTGATGAACAACGCCAGAGTGATATTAACTATCAATCCAATGAATAGACTGGGAATGGCTAAAGCCAGACTTGGCCACATGCGCTGGCGAATATCCTGACCAATATCACGACCACGTTGTGATACACCAAAATTAAAGGCAAACAGTCCCAATGATTTTTTAAAAAACAAAGTCTGGGTCAAGTGGCCAACACCAGCCGCTTGTGCATTAAAAAACAAAGGTTGGTCATAGCCATTGGCATGCTTCCATTGTGCAATGGCGGCCGGTGTGACATATTTTTGTCCCAACTGAAAGCGAGCCATATCATCCGGGCTATTGACCATAAAAAATAGTATAAAGGTAATTAAATTCACACCGATTAAGATCGGGATGGCATATAAAATGCGACGTATTATGTAGGCAAACATGATAGGCGTCCTTTAATTAAGTAATTAGGGTAACAACTTAACCGGCCTGTGTATCTTACGCCAATAGCCAATACCTACCGGCAACACTAATGCCAAAACTACCAACACCAACAACAGAAACGGCCAAACAACAGGCCTATTCCAACTGACAATCAATTTAACTCGCAATGCCGGATCCACACGCTGATATTTTAAAATATTATTCGCCACCGGATTAGGTTTAATCGGTGCTATCCAAGCCTGTGATAAAATATAAGTCTTAGGAAAAACTCCCCACACCCAGGGACTATCTGCCTGCGCTATGCCCACCATATTTTGAATAATCTCTAAACGCTGAGGCGTATTTTCCAGGCCTTTCATTTGGTTAAATAACGCATCAAACTGCGGATTGGCATAATTCGCATTATTGACGCCATTATTCTTGACTATGCTGTTTGGACCATACAGCAAAAATAAGAAATTTTCCGGGTCAGGGTAATCGGCTATCCAGCCAAAAGGAAAGAACTGCACATCACCGCCCCGCACTTTATCCTGAAAGCGGTTATAATCTATTGCTTCAATATTCAATTCTAAGCCTAAACGCGCGAATTGCTTGCGCATCCAGTCAAACTGATCTTTATCGACCGGCGAAGTTGAGGTTGTGTCATAACGCAAAATCAGCGGCTTTCCGGTTTGTGCATCTCGACCATTGGGATATCCGGCTTCTGCCAATAATTTTTTCGCAGTTTCAAGAGACTTACGCACCGGCTCGCCATTGACCTCATCATAGACATAAGGATTAATCCCAGCGGCACCACTGATGTAACCAAAAATACCCGGAGGAATAGGACCCTGGGCAGCAATTCCCCGGCCATTTAGAAAAATACTAATTAACTCTTCTTCATTTAAGGCAATAGAAATAGCCAGACGTAATTTTTTCGCCCGCTTACTATAGCCACCCACCGTATCATCTAGCATATTAAAAGCATAATAAAAACTACTAGGCTCCACACTGGTGCGTAGCTGAATACCTTTATTTAACAATTGAGAAGTAAGCCGCGGCTTGTCATATGCATCCATCGCGATAGCTTCGCCGAAATTATCAGAACCGATAGCCGACTGATCGTAATAGCCCTGCAAAAATTTATTCCAACGCGGTGTCGGTTCTTTCTCCAAACTAAAAACATATTTATCCACAAAGGGCAACCGCTTCCCTGCATCGGTTAAATATCCAGCTGCCTTATCGCCAGGTTCCCCTTCGGTTGGATAGTATTCCGCATGAAAATTGGGGTTGCGTTCCAGCACCATCTGTTTATTCGGGTTATTTTCGGTCAACATATAAGCGCCGGTACCAATGGGGTACCAACTAAAATTAATATTCCTTCTCGCCATCCCCGGTTGAGAATAAAAATAATCCGCTTCCCATGGCACAGGTGCAAAAAAGGACAAAGCTAACCAATAGATAAACTGCCGGTACTGGCCTATGAGCGTGATACGGTAAGTATATTTATCCAGTACTTGCGCCCCAGCCAACGGATAGTTTCTTAAATCCAGCCAAGGTGCCATCACTTTTTCTGCTCGCTGTTTATCATAGGCGGCACGCAATGTAGCAGCATAATCAGTAAGACCCAGAATATGCCCGGACATCAATCCCAAAATTGGCGAATTTACATCCGGCAATGCTAGGCGCTTTATTTCGTAAACATAGTCATCCGCTGTTAATTCGCGGGTTCCGCTATAAGGAAAATCGCCGAGTTGCGAGATGCCACGTAATTGATGCTCACTCAGATGGTGGTAACGATAGTTGCCCTGAGCATCCTTGGCAAAAGCCGGATGCGGCTGATAAAACACCCCTGGCTGGATTGTGATATCGTAAGTAGTAAAAGCAACCTGCTGAGGCAACGCATTTGACGGCAAAGGCTGATGATTGGTGTCCCAATAACGCACTACCGGCATGCTGCGTGCCGTAAGTGGAATCAAAGTGTAGGGACGCTTCAAATAATGGTATTGCAGCGGTGGCTCATAAACCTGAGCAATAAACATCTGTTCATCTACAGAGTAGGATTGTGCGGGATCTAAGGTTTTTGGAGGCGCGTCAAAAGAACCAAAACGCACATTTTCGCCATATTCCTTAAGGGGGTGAGGATTATTCCATACTTGATCCCTGCAACCAGATAGCAGCAGCATCAGCAGTATTAAACCATTCCTTACTCTTGATCTCTGCGAAAGGTGGAAATCTACCTCATTTCTATCTAAATGCCGCGAATTACCCATGTTTTATAAAATCCTTAATAGTCCCTTAATGTCTAAGATTTATACTATATCTTATAAAAAACTAGAATCCCATAGATAAAATCAGGTGATAGTGAGGCGTTATGGCATTTACCTTCTTCCGCAAAAAATCCAATGATACTGCTCCTACAAGCAAAAACCCTCAAGTGAAACCTAGCGCCTATAAAATGACTGGTTGGGACTGGGCTAAAAGCATAGCTTCTTTTGGTATTTACTATTTTTGCGTCGTACGCGGCAAGCAAGCACAAGAACCACCAGCACAACACTTTACACCGCCCCCTATCAGTCGAAAATTCTCGCTTGAACCAAAAGAGGTCAAAGTTTCTAATTCAGACATGGATGCCTGGGATTATGTTTCTGCAAAATTAACGTTACTCGGCTCAGAGGTAGAAACTGCTTTAAAATCCCAGAATTTAACTGATTTATCCAGAGTTAACGCCAATTTTAATGCATTTTTATCCCAATGTAGAAATCTTGAATTCTTGAAAGAAATAACTGAAAAATACGTAACCTGCGCCAGCCAAGGCGAAGATAGCCTAACTCATCAGCTGAATTTTATGGAAAAAGTGCACAATGAAATGCTGAAGATGATTGAAAGCAATAGCAAAGCAGTTAAACTCACAGAACAACTCCGTATACTCCAAGCGAATTATAGCCAATTACGCACTAAATTAATTTTCAAACAACATCAACCTGCTTTAGAAGAGCAATTACGCAAGCCACAAAAAGCACTAGATAGCGTCGCCCTAAAATTAGCCGAGCTTAAAAGCAACGCATTAAAAAAAGGCAAAGTACTTACTGGTGAAGCAGATGACACAAAACCATATGATAATACGCAGCTGCCGGAATTATCAGCCCACAATGATCCTAAGCAATATTTAGCACAACGCAGCCAAGAATTCCGTGATTTGCAAAATCAATTGCGTTCTATGTTCAATGCCCTGGGCATAACTGACATCCCTGAATACAAATGCTCCCATGAAATTTCAGATGACCCAGATGCAGAAGATAATTTGATTAATGAAATTGACGATACCTATCAAACTACTTTAGCGATATTGCAAACTTTACCCAGCAATCCTGCTTACTCAGCCATTGCCGGTGAAGTTGGCAAACTCACTGCCGATTATCGCGATATTTTGCCGAAGGTTAAACTCAAGCAAGGTGCAAAAGATGCAAAGAATGTGCGTCACGCTGAAGCGCTCAACCTAATAAGGCTAAATCCTGCACTGGAAGCTTTTTATGAAGAAATCATCAGCTCCTTTAGTTGCCTAATTACCGGCGCAGAAGGCGCAAAATCAAAATTGTTGGCGACAACACCCAGTGATGAAGAAACTTATGCAGATTATGTGATCGCAGCTGTGGGGCAACTGGATTTTATTCCAGGAATCACTTCAGCCTGTTCTTTTATAGATAGCATCAAAGAATATGTCTGCGATGTACTCAAGGAAGAAAAATTTGGAAAAATGCTAAATTGGTCTAAACATATTAAAAACCAGGCCTGGCTGGAAAAGTTCGCCATACTGCTGACACTTGCTAAACGTGAAGAAATTCTCGCCATGGTGAATGATGCCCAGACTGCCGCAGAAGAACCGCGCTTACAAGCATTGGTTAAACGACAAACCAAAACACTGCAGGAAAAAACCACTGCTAATAGCAAATTAGCCAAAAAAGCCAAGAAAGAACAAAGCGCTCTTTCGTCTAAAGTTCAGAAATCACGCGCTTATAAAAGATATATTTCATCAAGAAGCCCTGACAAAGAAGTATTTATAAGTGATTTAATTAGTAAAAGCCCTGAGCTCACTAAGCTTAAAGAAGTTGCTGACCAGGCAAAAAAACGTGCCACGCAAGCAGAAGAGGAGCTTTCAGCTCAGACGCAAGCCCTAAA
This sequence comes from Gammaproteobacteria bacterium, assembly GCA_035546635.1. NCBI lineage: Bacteria > Pseudomonadati > Pseudomonadota > Gammaproteobacteria > Gammaproteobacteria bacterium. The sequence goes on along the minus strand of DASZWJ010000032.1, from coordinate 4,365 downwards.
AGTCACAACAGCAAAATTAGCCGCATTACAGGATAAGAAAACCAAACCCACTACAGGTGTGTTTACAAAAGTTAAAGACTTTTTCGGCTCATTAGCAGATAAAGCTGAAAAATTTAAACATAAACTTGATGAGACCATTACGACTAAACTCGGAACCTATGAAAACGTAGGTGATAAAATTGACACCACGGTGGGTGCAGGATTGGCAATAAAATATTTCACTAGTAGTGTCGCGGCAATTACCTCCAAGGATAATTTATCTCCCGGAAAAGATGATAGCGAATCTGCCACCATGCGATTATTACAACATTTAGATAACCAAGAGCAACAGACCAAACCCTCTCTAGCCAAAGCTTCTCAAACTGAATTAGAGAATTATTATTTATTTGCGCGCCAAGCTCCATCACCCTTAAGCTCGGCAAAACGTTCTAATTCTGGCCCCATGACTGAAAATTTAGATTTCAAGCATTTTTCATTTTCTCCTGAGAAAAAAGCAAAGAGGGAGTTCAAACGTCGAGACAGCCACAGCTTCTTAGGCAGTAGTCTATCCACCAGCAGCGATGAGGATATCCGTTTTATACCGCGCCCCCCTTCTCAATCAATATCAGTAGAATCGAACGGATAAAATATTCTGTCATGACAGCAAAAAACTCACTAGTGGTCCGGTTAACTACGGTGACCCTCTCCACTTGTGAAAGTTACGTTCTAGGTATTATTCCACTTCAAGTATTCATCAGAATGCTAAGCTTGTAATCTTAGCAGTTATGTCCTTTTGCTTATTTATCTTTCCAATCTCTTCTTGTTTCAAAGGAACTGGAATTTCTGGGGAATTAGAATGATTAAAAAAAGTGGAAGTACATGCCTCTGCTTTGTATTGTGCATAATTTCTAGAAAAATCCAATCTCCTATATGGCTTTCTTTTCTCCTCTTCATCTAATAATCCAAGCGGCGTACTTTCCTTAGCTGGACTTTTCTTAGGTGCTGACGGTATTGAGGTAAGTTTTAATGGATCAAAAGTATTCATCGCTTTTATTAAAGACCGGGCTCTTAGCCTCGATGATGGCACAGTGATTACTTCTTCGGAATTTTGTTTGGTTCTTCTCTTATTCGGATCAAAGTTTTCTAGAGCAGGATCAGAGACTTTAATTTTGCTGATGCTCTTTTTAGGCGTTAAAATTTTTCGAGGAGTCTTATCAGTTGGAGAAGGAGAAGGTAGTTGCAACTCTTTTGCCTTTCGCTTTTTTACCAAAGCAGATGCTAATTTTAGCGCCGCACCCATTTTGGTTGCTGGAGGTGGGGATTTTTGTGGGCTAACTAAATTCCTTTTGGGAGAATCACTAAACCACGTATCTTGAACATGCAAAGGTGGAGAATATGTATCATACTTTAATGTTGGGCTGGTTTGCTTGCTTTCTTTTACCAATAACTCTGGCTTTAATGCAGTTAATGTCCATATATCTTGTACACTTTCCTTTCTGCTGGTAGCTCCATTTGAAGATTGAGTTTGAATGGAAATACTTTTTAATAATTTTTCAGATAATTTAGCATGACTTAATAGTTTTGTTAAATCTTTCAGAGGAACAGATTGACTTGCGATATATTTTTTATCTGAATATTCTTCAAGCGCGATATTCTCATCCAGAAGATTATTTTCTATCAAAATAGGAAGAACCAGGTTTAGCGATCTAAAATCAGGATAAAAGTGACCACTCTTATTATCAATTTGGTAAATCTTGACAACACCTTCTTGGTTTTTTTGAAAATATACTGTTCCTGCTGATAAAACAGAATCATTGCGAGACAAACCAGCATGCGAAGAAATATTGGTATCTGGCTCACCCTCTGGTGAAAAAAATATCTCAAAGTTTTTTGTTAAAACAAACCGAGCACGATTTAGAGATGCGAATTCATCTTCAATTGCACTTAGATTTAATTTTTCTAATAATTTAGGCAGTTCATTAAGTGTATATCTAGTTCCAAAATGATGATCTTTCTTTTTAGGAGGATATAATTTTAATTTTATAACACTTAACTCTTTAAGTATGTTACTAGATTTAGTTGGGATTTCGTCTATTTCTCGCATAATTTTCTCTTAATTAACTTATAAAACTGTTAAGTATTTATTAATGTTATTTCTGTTTTATCAACTTCTATCAACAGAAAAGTAACAAGTTAATTTTAAGAGAATATTAAAAATCAAGAAAAATTTTAGCTTTAAAGATAAATGGTATCGTCCTACATAATACATTAGAAAAATACCCGAAATTAATCTTAAGGGCACCTCTAGAAATTATCTTTTTGTTCAATTCCGCGTTGGATTTGATTTTAAAATCCTCATTTACTCGCATGTAAACTCCGGTTTTAAAATCAAATCCGCCTTGACTTGAACAAAAATCTGAATTTCTAGAGGTGCCCTTAAACTATTTGCAGCAATTTTTTCCAAGCATAAAATGCAACCAACGCATTAGCTATGCCAATCACTAAAAATAGTTGTACACTAGAAAAACCAATTTCCGTCAATCCCATAGCCATCAATGCTGCCGCAAACATAAATAAGGCACCAATAATATTATTGCATGACACAATCCGCGATCGGTGTGCCGCTGAACTTTTCACTTGCATCAAAGCATAAAGCGGTACGATATAAAAACCACCGGCCACTGAAAGTAAAAATAAATCTAGGGCAATGCGCCAGCCGGTCAATCCTGATAAAAAAGCCATTACACCGCCACCATGTGGTAAAAGCGGCACCTGCCCGTGACTTGCCCAACACAAATCTAAAGTAAATACCGTCATCAACAACATGCAAATTGGGACATATCTTGCATGTACCGTCCCACGTAAAAATTGGTTGCACAATAAAGAACCTACCGCGATACCTACTGAGAACATCACCAGAAATAAAGTCACCACATGCTCATCACCGCCAATAATCGCCCTAGAATAAACTGGAAATTGCGTGATAAATATAAACCCCATAAACCAAAACCACGACATAGCTAAAATAGAAAGATAAACAGGACGATTCTCGGCTGTAAAACGCACCAAGCGCCATATGGCCTTAAAAATATTTGCGTGGATTTTTAATCCAGGATCTCCCAAAGGCACACGCGGTACAAATAAGCTACTGATCCAACCCAACACCGCTACACCAATGCAAATGCTAGATGCCAATAATGCCCCTGTCCTGGTTACTCCCAACTGCGTTCCTAAAATCGTACCAATTAGAATGGCAATAAAGGTACTACCCTCTACCAAACCATTACCTGCCAGCAATTCATGCGGCTGTAATAAATCCGGCAATGCGGAATATTTAATTGGACCAAAAAAAGTGGAATGCACACCCATTAAAAATAAAGTCACCATTAATATTGCTACATTACCAAGATAAAAACCCAGCAAACCCAAAGCCATAAATAGAATTTCCAGCAACTTCAAAATACGCACCAACAATGCCCGATCGTATTTATCTGACAGTTCACCTGCCAGAGTCGATAGTAAAAAAAATGGCAGAATGAACACACCTCCGCCTAAATTAACCAATAACTGTGCATGACTGATATTAGTGATTAATTCGTAGGTAATTAGTACCGCCATCGTCGATTTAAACGCATTATCGTTGAAGGCTCCCCAGAACTGGGTAAGGAACAGCGGCAAAAACCGCCGGGTTTTAAGTAGGGGAAATTGTGAGCTGCTCATAGGGGTTTTCCTTAGTTATTTTTTTTATCACGCTTTTGATTTGAAGTTTGAACCACCAGGCTCTGTCATCTGACTCCGCCATCTTTATACTCTGTCATCCTGAGCGTAGCGAATGATCTCCTTAGGTGGGCACTAGCATAGCATGACATAGCCCCTGACCTAAGCACTGTAACCCCCTCTTTCATTGTTTAAATAAAAATAACCACAGAACAAAAATAGTCATATTTTTTATTTAACTAGGACTTTGCCATCAATTTGGATGATACGTCGCCACCTTAATCACCGCCAGAATAAATATTTCAAAACCTGTATTGCGACAAATTAAATTCTATGCTCTAATGTTTTTATTATTTAATATTCGCATTGTTAATAATAAAATATGTAATTTTAAATCATGTTCAACATTGTTATGCCATTATCATTCATCACTCCAGAATTTAAATCTCAAAGGGAAGTTTACCATGTCCTGGCTAACCCAAACCCAACGTTTCCTACAATCGGATTTACTACCAGAAGACCAACTAATACCCTTAAGTTTTTCCGGCACAGAAACCCTATCCCAGCCTTTTAACTTCACCTTACAACTGGTTTCCGATGATACCGCTATCGAGCCCAAACACGTCCTAGCCAAACCTACCACCCTCACCATCAACCCAGGCAGCCGCA